>CAIQLG010000329.1 GCA_903872565.1 uncultured Lentisphaerota bacterium
ACCGCTCGAAAAAAACAAAAACCCGTTGGGCTCGGGATATTTCTTTCAGTTCGGCGGGCAGATGAACACCCTGAACAAGTTGCTGAAAAACGGGCAGCAGCGGCAGCTTGATGAGGCACCTAAAAAACTGATTTCACAGGACACCACGCACAAGGTGGTGGTGGAAAACGACAGGGGGCAACTGCGCTTTTTTGTCGACGGCGAACTCGTGTTGCATGACGCAGACAAGCAGCCTGTCGCAGGCGTGGGCTATGACCGGGTGGGCTTTTATTTTTACACTGCCTTCAAGATATCGAGCGTCAAGGTGTACGTGAAACGCCTGCCGAATGGTCTGTTATAAGTACAGATTTCCTGACTCGTAGCTTCAATAGCGCTGGAGATGTGGAAAAAGGGGTTGTGGCTAAAAAAGGGTTGCAACCGGGAAATCTGAATGAAAATTCCCCCCAGAGGTGGAATTTTAAGACATTATTATTTTCAGCGGATCAGAAATTATGAAGTAGCACTAACTGTGAGAAAGGAGACTCATATGTTAAATTACAATGGAATGTCATACGAAAAGAAAAATTGAAAAATCATTCACTTTAATCGAACTATTGGTTGTGATTGCAATCATCTCCATCCTCATGGCGATGTTGCTGCCTGCACTTAAAAAAGCAAGGGACATGGCAAAACAGATCTGCTGTATCAACAATCTCAAGAATGTCGGATCTGCATGCACCTTCTACTCAATGGATTATAACAGCTGGATGCCGTCATCCATCTGGCAGCCGGGGGATTGGACAACAAAGTGGTTTGAATGGGACCTGAGCTTGCCGGCGCTGGGATATGTGAAAGCCCGAAGCGGGCGCATCGGCACGGTGGGGTTTTGCGACTATACCTGCCCGGCGGTGGAGACGAACGACAGCAGGTTCCCCTCCATCAACTGGACAATTGCCATGAACCATTACATTGGCGGTAATCCACATCTGAAAGGTCCCAGCTTCCAACGCCCCAGCCGACTAGCATACATTGCGGACGGCTTTTCCATGTACTTTTACAACGTGGACATGCAACAAGATCTTGATCGGCTCCGCTTCTGGCATCTGGGGACATGCAATGTCCTGTACATCGACATGCACGCCAACTCGCGAGGCCCATATTCAATGAGCAGAGTCACAAAATTTACATCGTTTTGGATGGAATTTCCGAGCGAGTGGAATTGGGGGGTCCAGCAAAGTTGGTTGAACTCTAACGACTGAACTGTGGGGCGAATGCTGACAGGAATTATTGAAGCATCCGCCTTGACGTTGAAACATCAGGGCGGTGTCCACTGGGTGCAGTTGAAAGATTGAAAATGGAATGTGAGGTAATTAAATAAAAGAGTCGTGCAAAAATAGTTAATTTCGCAGTACTCTAAAAATCTAAATAGGAGAAGATAAAATGTCAATTCGGGAAATGTCAATTCGGAAAAAAACAGCTTTACTTTGCTCCGCCGTCGTCCTGTTGTCGGTCTTAGCGCTCTCAGGATGTGCGTGGCTCCATCTTGGCGAAACCTGCCTGGTCAAGGACGGAAAGCCCTGCGCCGACATTGTGATTTCCGAGAAGCCCGCAGGCGAGGCAACGGAACCTCCGGCAAAGCATGGGGAAGCTCTTAAGCTCTCCGAGGTGAGTTGGGACTTCGAGTCCGGCACGCTCGAAGGCTGGACCCTCTTTTCGGGCAATCTCGGCAAACAACCCGCCTCCAAGGATGCCGACTGGTGGCGCCACTTCAACAAGCAGCACGGCGAGTATTTCATCAGGACGTTTGAGGACGGCAACAAAGTGGCTGCGGACGGCTACAAGCTCACCGGCGAATTGCGTTCGCCGGTTTTCATCGCCGACGCCGAATACCTCGCGTTCCTCGTCGGCGGCGGCAGTGATCTCGCCACCACCTATGTGGCATTGTGCGATGCTGAAAACAACAGCGAGTTATTAAAAGCTGCGGGCAAGTCAGAAGATGCGATGGAAGAAGTGGTTTGGGATATCTCCAAGTTCAAGGGACAGCGCCTTTATCTGAAGGTTGTGGACAAATCCACCAATGGCTGGGGTCACATCAACTTCGACTATGCGCGCGCGGTCACGAAGGAATATCCCGCTCAGATGGAACGCGAGAAAAAACAGGCCTTAGAGCAAAAACGGAAGGCCGTCGAAGCACTGCGCCTGAAGTGGGCCGAAAGCAACGCCGACTACGCGAAGCACGCCCGCGACCCGCTGCCGCGCAAGGTCTATTCGGGCAAGGATCTCGCCATCTGCCAGATGCCCGCTGGCGGGATCGGCGCCGGGGGCTTCGCGATTTGCGGAGATGGCGTTTTTCGTCGATGGATGACCCATAGCGACCCCCATGTCCCGGTTCCGGATGCCTTCTTCGCCATCCGCGCTAAAGCGGGCGAGAAGGCCGTGGCGCGAATGCTCCGGCTTGGCCAGAACGGCGTCCAAAATATCGACTTTCGCGGCGAATACCCCGTCGCATTCCATGCCTTCAAGGATGACGCATTGCCGGTGATTGTGCAGATGGAATCCTTCTCGCCCTTTATTCCCCTGAACGAAAAAGATTCGGCACTTCCACTGGCCTTCTTCATCATCACTGTGGAGAACACGGGTCGGGAGAAGGTCTCGATCTCGTTGGTGGGTGCCCTTCGGAACATAGCCGGCCAACTTGGCGAGACATATGGGGGCCGCCAAAACGTGGACAGCGAGGATTACGGCGGGAACGTGAATACGCCGTTCAAGTGCGGTCGTTTTACGGGAGTCCTGATGACGCGCAAGGATGCTAATCATCCCGGGTCGCTGGCGCTTGTCGCGGCGGACGCCTCTGCTCAAACCATCGAATCCTGGACGGACTATGGCACCTTCTGGACCGCCGTCTCCAACGGAAACCTCAAGGTTGCCACTGCTCCGGACGAACCTTCGCCTGCCGGAAAGACCGTCAACGGCGCCGTTGACGTGAGTTTCTCCCTTGCGCCGGGCGAAAAGCGCGAAGTGCCCTTTGTCTGGGCTTGGCATCTGCCGGGCAGCTCGTGCGCGACACACATGTACGAAAACTGGTTTACGGACGCCTCCGACGCGTGCAAATACGCCGATGCGAATTGGGAGCGCCTCGTGCGCGACACGCGCCTGTTCCACGACACCTTCTTTGATAGTACGCTCCCATTCTATGTGCTGGACCGGGTCTCTTCTCAATGCTCGACACTCTCTACGCGTGTCGTGAACTGGACCAAGTCCGACAATTTCTACGGCTGGGAGGGGCTTGGCGTGGTTGGAGGACCGGGACCAGCTTACACTCCCGGCAGTTGCACGCACGTATGGAACTACGAACAGACACTCGCACATCTCTTTCCGGCGCTGGAGCGGAAGATGCGCGAGATGAATCTTGGCCCCGGCCTCCAGTCCGATGGCGGTGTCGTCAACCGCATCACACTGCGCGATTCACCCTGGCCGGATGGGATGCAATACAGTCGCGAAGGCCCTGCCTCCGATGGCCATGCGAGCACCCTCTCAAAATCATACCGCGAGTGGCGCCTCTCCGCCAATGATGCCTGGCTGAAGAGCCAGTATCCTGCGGTTAAAAAGGCAATGGATTACTGGATCAAGCGCTGGGACGGACACGAGGAGGGCGTGGCTCGCGGACGACAGGGCAATACGTACGACGGCGGGATCGTCGGTCCGAACACTTTCATTGGCAGTCAGTATCTCGCGGCTCTGCGTGCCGCTGAAGAGATGGCGAAAGTCTGCGGCGACGAGGAGTCCGCTAAACGTTGGCGCATCATTTTTGAGAAGGGATCCGCCGCGTATACCGCCGAATGCTGGGATGACGAATACAAGTACTTTGTCCAGCGCATCCCCAAGGGCGAGGCCGCCGCTGACTATGGCAACGCCTGCTTTGTGGATCAGGTACTTGGCCAGTGGTGGGCGCTCGTCAACGGTCTCGGTTACGTACTGCCCAAGGACAAGGTGGATGCTTCGCTCTGCGCCATCTGGAAGTGGAACATGGTCGGCGACATGTCGCTCTACACGTATCATTATGGGAAACCACGAGTCTTCATCTGGGGATCTGGAAAGGGGTTGATGATCTGCACTTGGCCACGTGGCGACTATCAGCATAGGCCGATCATGTACAGCGAGGAAATCTGGACCGGCTGCGAGTACCACGCGGCGGCCTCGATGATATGGGAAGGCTTGGTATCGGAGGGGCTCGCTGTAGTGAAGGCGATCCACGAACGTTATACTGACGGAGCACGCAACCCGTGGAACGAGATGGAGTGCGGCGACCACTACTCGCGGGCGATGAGCAGTTGGTCTGTCTTGCTCGCCCTGCAAGGCTATTCTTATGTTGGACCGCGCGGGAAGTTGGGGTTCGATCCGCGACTCACGCCGGAAAACCACAAGTCCTTTTTCTCGGCCGCCGAGGGCTGGGGTAGTTTCTCTCAGCAGAGGGACGGGAACACCCAGAAGAATGAACTTGAGGTCGCTTGGGGCCGGTTGCATCTTGCGGAACTCTCGCTCGGCATTCCGCCCGAGGCTGCTCACGCAAAAGCGAGCGTGGAGTTTGGGCAGGCGCGCGTCGAATGCCAAGCGACCGCCGAGAACGGAAAGATCGTCATCAAGTTTCAGCCAGCGCTCGATCTGACATCCGGACAGGTGCTTCGTATAGGCACGCTTTGGTAAAAAGTGCGTGATTAAATAATAGAGTCGTGCGAAATAGCTAATTTCGCACAAAAGTAGTCAGAAGCCAGAAGACAGTAGTCAGAAGATTGAGTTCAGATTTGTTTATCGTTCTGAATCCTGACTCCTGAATTCTTTTTCAATAATTGTTAATTTCGCAATACTCTAATGGAACAAAACAAGGAGAAGCGCGATGAGGCATGGAATGGCAATGTGCGTGGTCGGAACTGTACTGCTCATGATGGTCAGCGGATGCACTGTTCAGCAGGAAGATGCAAAGAAGAAGGACTCCGAAGTCCGGTCAGCGCCGCTGGTACTGGTGGAGAAAGGGGCGAGCCTGGTGCCGATCATAGTGTTCAAGGATGCTCCGCCGATGACCCGGAAGGCGGCCGACGAGCTTGCCGCCTATATCGAAAAGGTCGGCGGCGCAAAGCCGCAAGTCATCGAAGGCCTGCCCGATCCCCTGCCGGAGCATGCGATCTGGGTCGGGTTCCAGCCCAAACTCAAGGAACTCTTTCCCAAAACGGATTTCGTGTTCAAGCACCCGGAGGAGATTCTGATTGCCTGCGACGGCAAAAACCTGGTGATTGCCGGGCGGGACCGCTGGGATCCCCAACACTTGGTGCTGAAAGACAGATCTAAGAATCCGACCTTGTTCTCG
>CAIQLG010000330.1 GCA_903872565.1 uncultured Lentisphaerota bacterium
AAATAATGCATTCATAATTTTCAAAATGCCTTTTTTTATTTCCATTCCAATTCCATGCGTCTTTGCCTTTTCTTAACCCAAAACCAATAATCCACTAATCCAAAAATCCATCAATCCGTCATCCTGTGGGATGACTATGACTATTTTTTATTTCCTTGCCAGCGTATCGATGTTCCTGTAATCGATCAGAGTTTTCATTTTGTTTGAGAAAAAATCCGAACTGACGCATTACGAGTTATGTTAGATCAAGCCTTGCCTGTCTCATTATGAGGATAGAGCATCTGTGCGAAGACGCCTCCAATGACCGAGCGCGCCGTGAAACCCACCTTTTTCCCGGTATTCGTATCATACCAGTCGGTCAATGGGGAACGGTCAGGGGTTTCATTGATGAACAGCAGTATGGGATCTATAAGCGCTTCAAAGTCACTGCGGTCCTGCGTAAGGGTGGCGGTCCATGTGATCCAGTCGAGCTTGGTATAGCTCTTCCGGTTGTCGAGGGGCAGCCCGTATCTGCCCTGGATCTTCCTGTAGTAGTCCATTTCCTTCCGTGCAATTTCCGCCGGAAAGATGTCCAGTCCGAGTATTCTGTCCCAGATCAAGTTGTATTTCTGGCTCCAGGAGCCAGGCTTGTCGAATGCCAGCATGTAATGATCTCCGTCATCGGCCTCCTTTGCCCATCTGGCGGCGAAGCTCTTTGCAATCCTAAGGTACTTGGCAGCCTTGTCCTTTTCGCCGCGAATTTCGCAGAGTTTTGCAAAAGCACCCAGTCCCAGGATGGCCTTGACGCTGAGGTTTACATTGTGGGCGAGGTGTCCGGCAAAGTCGTCTGTGCAGAGCTGGTTCTCTGGATCAAAGCCTTTCGCCTCCAGGTATTCCGCCCATCTTTCCAGCAGTGGCCAGTACCGGCCTGCAAAGCCTGCGCCGCCTTCCAGCTGGGCGACTGCGGCCATGAGAATCAGCATGTTGCCGCTTTCCTCTACCGGCATCTGATTTTCTTCTGTCTGTTCGCTTCCGCCATAGCACTGTCCGTTGGCAAGAGGATAAGTGCCCAGATCATGCGGGGCAAAAGGGAACTTCCAGCGCCCCGACGCAGCATAGTCCATGAACGGCACCAGGAATGTTCTGGCCAGTTCCGGTCCAAAAAACAGGAACTGCGGTGACATCGGGTAAAACACATCGGATGTCGAGATGCATCCGTTGGAGTGGTTTTCCTTGCAGAACTGCAGCGCTTGCCCTTTGTCATCCGCCGCAAACTTGCCCGCCGCGAAGCATTGACGGTATGACAGCGCGCATAGCTTTGCATATTTATCACCTCCGGCCCTGGCAAGGGAGTCCATGAGATTGGAGTCAAATGCAGAACAGCGCTTCCGTAACGTCTCGTATTCGCTTGCCGCAGTCTTGAGAAGGTCAGATGCCTCCCATCCGTTTCGCCGCCAGAACGGACGCAGGTTCTTCTTCATATATTGGATTGAATACAGGTCGTCATAGGCAATCATCAGCCAGCGCTCAACTGTTTCTGTTCCAATTTTACCGCATCCAATTTCCAGTTCAAGCGACGGCGCCTCCGATGCCGGACGGGGACCACCATGTGCCAGCGATGTCTTGACGGAGCCCTGTGATTTTGGAGCGGCAAGGTAGAGGTAGCCCCAGTCTATCCGGATGTCGTCGCCGGATTTTGCAAGTATTGCCTGACTGCTTGAGCCGGCCTTGACAATTACAAGGTCTGCATTGCTCTCATTGCTCCAAGCGACTTCCTGATCAGGCGTATTGACCGTGATTTCTGTCTCTGCGGAAAATCGGATCACAACATCGTGCCTCCTGCCGTCTGTCGAACTTAATTCATATGACAGATAAGTTACCGGACGTGAAAGGATATTGATGTCTTCTGGCAATGCCGGGGTCATGAACGTAAGTCTCAGCACCATTCCCGCTCCAGCGAATTCATACACGGTGCGCGTAGGCAGGACGGACAGGCTTTTCTGTTCCAATGGCGTGATTTCGGATGGCTCATTGCCCATGATCCTGTACGCTTTGCCATCTATGCTGACAATGCTGGCGAGCCTGTGCGGCTTTCCAGTCCAATGAGTGGTTCCGCAGTCTGTAAGCTTGTCTGCCTGCGACCAAATGCTGAAATATGGGTCGTGCAGAACCAGTGGAACAGCAGGAGTGCGTACATGGAAGGAGCTATCCTGCCTGGCGGTCGCAATTGCAGGGCCACATGGCTCAGCAGCAGATATTTTGGGACTCGCAGTGCTTTTTCTATTTTTGGGATTTGTCATTTTGCCTGTCATAGCAGTTCTCCTAGTTTATGTTTTTTGCAATAACCTTATTTCTATTTTTACAATAATGAGCTATATTGTCATGTCAAGAAAGTTTACGATATATAAAATTTGCATTATAATGGATAATATGCGCATATGAAGGAAGACATTATCAGTTTTGCCAGAGATCTGTCCGCCAGCACGGCGTTTAATCTCCTGCTTGCTGGAATTTCATATTGTGATGGGCGCTACCGGATATCGAGGAGAAAATCTTCGATATTTGTCTTTGAATATGTAATCGAAGGCAAGGGGACGCTGATAGAAGACGGCATTAAGTACGAACCTGAAAAGGGTGATGTCTACATAGTCCACAAGGGAAGCGACCATACATACTATTCAAGTGCCGACAATCCCTGGACCAAGATATGGTTCAATGTCGGCGGCATGCTTGTGGAAAAGCTTGTCGACGCTTATGGACTGAGCAATGTCTGCCTTGTGAAGAACTGTGGAATCCGCAGGCTTTTTGACGATGGGCTCGCATGTGCCAGGAGGAAAACTTCAGATGTGCATGAGAAGACAGCCATAGCAATGCACAGGATAATCCAGTCCATTTCAATTGAACACAAGAAGCAAGACTGCATGAGCCATACACCGGAAGGATTGAAGCTGAAAAGCTTCATTGATGCGAATTTCGCGGAAGTAAAGGAGCTTGGAAAGCTTTCCGAGTTGATCGGACGTTCGCGTTCGCAGACGATCAGGATATTCAGGAAGGAATGGGGGCGGACTCCCTATGACTATCTCCTGGAGGCAAGGATAGGTGCTGCGAAATCACTTCTCATGGGAACGACAATGACTGTGAAGGAGATTGCATTCAGGACTGGATTCATGGACCAGTATTATTTCTCGAACATCTTCAAGATCAAGGCGGGGAGCTCGCCAACGGACTACAGGAAAACCAGGTGACTTGAAAATATCGCCGGTGACAATATAGAACTGCCGTCCGTGCAGGGGAAAAGCCTGCACCTCCATGCTAGCCTTATGGAGGAAATAAAATAAGGGCTTTCATTTTTTGATCATTGTTTTAATGCGTCAAGTAGTTTTGATTTGTCGGAAGTCACTGATATATTCGATCCTAATTATTTCCTGAAGGAAGGATAGCCGCGTATTTTAAGTAAAAGACTCTTTTGAGAATGTGAAAAGGATAAAGTCATGAAGAGAATCGCATTGTGTATTTTTATAGGGTCATTCCTGATTTTCGGGGTACAACTGTTTTCAGCAGACGAGAAAACTGACGATGCCAATTCCGGCACAACCACCGGAACTGTATCAAAGACGGTACGGAAAGTCCTCACTATCATTGCGGATGATGGGAAAGAGCTGAATTTTTCCCTCAGGCCACAGGAAAAAGGAGCCAACAAGACGGATATAGTGGCGATAATCCTCGGCAAGGTAACCTTGAAAAAGGGAATGAAAGTGACCGTCAGATGGACTCTCGGCGAAAAAGGAATAAAATACATTGACAAGTTGATCGCCAAAGGCAGTATGACTGGGAATATCTGTGACGGCAATCTTTTCGAGACCATCCTGAAACCGGATGAAAGCATCACAACACCTATGAACGGGAAAATCACTGATGGCTATCTTGACGGGGGTGTCTTGGTAATTAAGGAGGTGGAGGGTGTAGACGGACCGGTACGCTTCATCTGCCGTTGCGTAAAAGGTGTTCACCAGTACGTTCTCGAAGACAAAAAGAGAAATAAAAAGGAAGTTGTTAAAAGGGATATTTGGATACCAATCCCCGAAGAAATCAAACTCCTGGAGGAACTCTGTTTCAAAAAGATAAAAGGCAAAACTGTTGGAGACAAAAAGGAACCAGACTCTTATGTCCCGAGAATAGGGGAGAGAGTCACGGTTGAATATGAATTGGAAGATCATTTGCGGATAAACGGTCTGGCCAAGGCCAAGGAAGATCCGATGGACAAGTGATTTTGATTTGTCGGAAATCACTGATATATTCGATCCAGGTATATGGGGATGTATTTCTGAAGGATCGCAGGCGTCTTGTCGGCAATATTCGGATAGATGCCAGCAATGTCGTAGATCCCGGCACCAAAAGGTGTCGGGATTGCTGGCGTTACTAAAAAGTTTCCGCCGTGGCGGATTATGTTCGCATTTAAAAAAAAGCTTTTACGGGAAATTATGGAAAAAAATATAATAATAAGAGGGGCGAGGCAGCACAATCTGAAGGGGATTGACGTTGAAATCCCCAGGAACAAGCTTGTCGTTGTGACGGGACTCAGCGGTTCCGGGAAGTCCTCGCTCGCATTCGACACCCTCTATGCCGAGGGACAGAGACGGTACGTGGAGAGCCTCTCGGCCTATGCCAGGCAATTCCTCGACCAGATGCAGAAACCCGATGTCGAACATATCGAGGGCCTCTCACCAGCGATAGCGATCGAACAGCGCTCCTCGGGAAGCAATCCGCGCTCGACAGTTGCAACAACAACCGAAATATATGACTATGAACGTCTTATGTATGCCCATGTCGGTCACCCGCACTGCCCGTCCTGCGGCCTTCCGGTGAAGGGACAGAGCCCTCAGTCCATAACTGACAAGATAGTGCATATGCCCCCTGGGAAGAAAATGATGATACTCGCCCCTTACATCACAGGAAGAAAGGGCGAACACAAGGATATACTCGAAAAACTGCGCAAAGACGGTTTTGTGCGCTGCAGGATTGACGGTGAAATCTACGATCTTGATTCGAAACTCCCCGCAATTGACAAGAACAAGAAACACACGGTCGAGGCCGTTGTGGACAGGCTGGCATCGGGGAAAACTGAATCCTCGCGCCTGAATGATTCGGTGGAGCTCGCGCTCAGGTGCGGCGGCGGGATACTGAATCTTCTTGTTGAGGATGAATCCGGATCCGGCTGGTCGGAGGAACAGATTAGCGAACATCTTGCCTGTGTGAAATGCGGAATAAGTTTTGGCGAGCTCCTTCCGAGAAATTTCTCCTTCAACAGCCCCTATGGCGCCTGTCCCGACTGCAACGGGCTTGGAAGCCGGCTAGTGTTCAATCCTGACGCTGTGATTCCTGACAAGTCTCTTTCGATCAGGCGCGGTGCGATTCCTCCCTGGCGCAGAGGCCCGAGACGGCTTATGATCTACTACAATCATCTCATGCGCTGTATCGCGGAACATTTCAGTCTCCCCGATATGGTTCTTACTCCATTCGGAGAACTTCCCGAAGAGGTTCAAAAACTGATCCTTTTCGGAAGTGGCGATGAAATAATCAAACTCGACTACTGGCGCTCCGGGAAAATGCGCCCGATGAGGAAACCATTCGAGGGAGTACTTAAAAATCTGGAGAGAAGATTCAAGGAGACCGAAAGCGATTCCGTCCGCGAAAGACTTAAAGCCTATATGACAAGGAGGAAGTGCGATCTTTGTGAGGGTGCCCGCCTGAAAAAGGAAAGTCTGGCCGTGACCGTCGGCGGTATGCCGATAAACAAATTTAACGCGCTGACAGTCCGGGACGCGGACGACTTTCTCTCGAAACTGCGAATTTCGCAGGAGGAAAGCCTCATCGCGGGAGAAATAATAAAGGAGATCCGTTCCAGGCTGGGCTTCCTGCTCGATGTCGGGCTAGACTATCTTACCCTCGACAGGGAGAGCGGTACACTTTCCGGGGGCGAGGCGCAGAGGATACGGCTCGCAACACAGATCGGAAGCGGCCTCACCGGTGTCCTCTACATACTTGACGAACCAAGCATCGGCCTTCATCAGAGGGATAATCACAAGCTCATCGAGACGCTGAGAAAACTGCGTGACACCGGAAACACCGTGATAGTTGTAGAGCATGATCTTGAAACGATAAGAGGCGCGGACTATGTCATAGACCTTGGTCCGGGTGCGGGAATACATGGTGGCGAACTCGTGGCATCAGGAACACCGGCTCAGATCATGAAAAGCAAGGAATCTCTTACCGCCGCATTCATGTCAGGCAGGAAAAAAATATCCGTCCCGGAAAAACGCATGAAGGGAAATGGGAAATTCATCTCCATCGAGGGTGCCTCGCAGAACAACCTTAAAAACATAGACGTGAAAATCCCGCTCGGCACATTCTGCTGTGTCACCGGAGTGTCGGGCTCCGGAAAGAGCAGTCTGGTTGATGACATTTTGCGGATTGCGATTGACAGACATTTCGGACACGGAAAAGAAACTCCCGGCAAGCACAAAAAAATCGGCGGACTGGAAAATCTGGGCCGGGCGATCGTGATTGATCAGAGTCCGATCGGGAGGACTCCGCGTTCCAATCCGGCTACATATACCGACGCTTTCGGCATCATACGGGACATATTTACAAAAGTGAATGAATCGAAAATAAGGGGCTACAAGGCGGGAAGATTCAGCTTCAACGTGAAGGGCGGACGCTGCGAGGAATGTTCCGGAGACGGACTCAAGAAAATCGAGATGCAGTTCCTCCCCGATGTGTATGTGACATGCTCCTCGTGCGGCGGAAGGCGCTTCAACAAGGAGACTCTCGGCGTTCTCTTCAAAGGCAGGAGCATTGCGGATGTCCTTGAGATGACAGTCAGCGAGGCATGCGATTTCTTCTCCGCAATCCCGAAGCTCAACAAGATAATGAAAACCCTTGATGATGTGGGACTTGGATATATCCATCTCGGACAGCCTGCGACAACTCTTTCAGGGGGCGAGGCGCAGAGGGTCAAACTTGCCGCGGAACTCGCGAAAAATCCAAGAGGGCATACGCTGTACATACTCGACGAGCCCACAACCGGACTCCATCTCGCGGATGTCCAGCACCTTCTCGATGTGCTAATCAGACTGAGGGACAATGGAAACACGATTCTTGTCGTGGAACATAATCTCGACTTTGCGAAAGTCGCGGATCACATAATTGATCTTGGCCCCGAGGGGGGCGACAAGGGCGGACAGATCATAGCACAGGGAACCCCCGAGGATATTGCGGCAAACAAGAAATCCTACACGGGCCAATATCTGGCGGAAATACTGTCTCAGAAGAAGAAAAAGACGTAAGTCACATCATGTTTTTTCAACTCTAACTTTTAAACTTGACAAGAGAGCTCTCAGAAGGTGCGGCCCCCTATCTTTGCCAATAATCCGACTATGTTTTTTGAAAAAATCATCTCTCTTGCATCCGTATCTTCAGTGGCCGACTTTACTCCGGCGATAAATGCGACCGGATCATAGCCTGTGAAATCGGTGCCGAAGAGTATGCGATCCTTCCCGAAAGCTTTCAATGCTATTCATGCAAATCGGAATGAATACAAGACTGCACTCAAAAAAAATATTTCATAATTTTCGGTATTGACATGTCTATTACATATGATAAACTATGCGAATCTGATAAAACGAAGACGGCTCTACAGGGGTGCGATCGTCAAGGGATAGCCAGGCTGGACTGCGACGGGAAGTCGTTCCGGTGGTAGGGCGGCTGAAAGAACGAAGAAACTAGTCGGGAATGTGGAGCAAACGCATGATCGTAGGTGTGCTCCCGCATACCATCACTATAAACCCAACAAGGAATTTGACACATGAGCAAGCAGAAACTGAAAATTGCCCTACTGGGCGGCGGCAGCCTTTATTTTGAAGGTGTGCTCGGCGAAATCGCCGTCACCCCCGAATTGGACGGCGCAGAACTGGTACTATTCGACATCGATGCCAAGCGCATGGAACTAATTCGTCGCGTCGGCGTGCGTGTCGTGGAAAAGACGCGAGCAAAGCTGAAAATCAAATCCACCCTCGAACTGGCCGAAGCCCTGGACGGCGCCAATTTTGCCATCGCCTCCATCGGTGTGCATGGCCCCGATGCTTCTTGGCACAAGGCTGACTCGGACATTGCCGCCAAGCTGGGCATTATCCAGACCACCGGAGACACGGTCGGATTATCCGGCCTTTCGCAGGGCTTGCGAATCGTCCCAATCTTTGTCCATATAGCCAGGCAAATGGAAAAATATTGTCCAGATGCGGTTCTAATGAACCACTCCAATCCCATGGCCGTCATTTGCCGGGCCGTCACGAAATACAGCCGGATCAAGACCATCGGGTATTGCCACAATGTAGCTAGCGATCTAAGATTCATCGCGCGGATACTCGAGCTCGATCATCAGGATCTTGAGGCGGTGTTTGCGGGCCCCAACCACTGCGTGTGGATGTGGGGGTTGAAATATAGAGGGCGCGATATTTTCCCGCAGTTCAAGCAACGGCTCATGGATGCACTCAGGGATAAATCCGGAACCCCTCTGCCGCCGCGGCCGGATGGAACCGGGCGAAGCCTCGACGAGCATCGGTTCGCCGCCGAAATGCTGGAGCTGTTCGATGTCTTCCCCATCGGCGGAGACCGGCACATCATCGAATTCTTCCCCCATGCCCGCCGGGCCACCGATACCAAAAAGATTCCTTATGGCCTGCAGTGGCGATCCGATATGATCAGTGACAATATGATCAAGCGTGAGATCAGCAATGAACCGGACGATATTGTCCTCAAGGCCTCCGGCAAGAAACCCGTATATATTCCTGAGATACTAAGCCCGGAAGCCATGGGCCAACAGATCCGCTCCATGATGTTCGGCCCTGAAAGAATCCATGTGGTCAACATTCCCAACCGGGGTGCCGTGCCTAACCTCCCGGAATGGGCCGTGGTGGAACTTCAGTCCACCATTGGGATGACCGGTGCGCGCCCGATCCACGTCGGCAATCTGCCACCCCAGGCCGCGCGCTGGAGTCTGGCCCAGATCTACGCCCACGAGTTGACCTTGGATGCCGCCGTCGAAGGTAGTCGAAGCAAGGCCCTTATGGCACTGGCCTGTGACCCCATGATCCAAAACTTCGACGAAGCACGACGCGGACTTGACGCTATCATCAAAGTCCACGGTAGCCGCATGAAAGCCTTCCGCGCCTAAAAATATCGGTGAGAGTTGGAAGCCCATACTGGATCAAAGAAAAATAAACGAAGTCATCCCATGGGATGACGGAGTAATGGATTTTTGGATTATTGGTTTTAAATTCAGAAAACGTAAAGGTATTGTTTTGAAAAAATATATGAAAATTCAGGTTTTTTCGATAGATTTAGGTGCCATTTAGGTTATTTTATTGTTTTCTCGGCCTTCCCGCTTTCTGCCACTGTCTGTCAATCTCAACGGCAAACTCTTTTGTGACATTAGGGGTCACACCTATTTTTATATAATATAATTTTCTGCATTTTCAACCCTTTTCCCCAGCGATTTGTCTTTGGATATTCTTTTAACCATATTAAACCTGCCACACGATAATGCTCCGATGGCGATGTGACCAAGTTGTTCTCCGAGCTTTCGATAGATATTTTACTAAAATATAAGAGTAGCTTATCATCAGGAATGAATTATTGCAAATCAATAACATAAAAAAATAGGTGTGACCCCGATCCCCTAGTATTTTTAGGGACATCTGCACCGTATTTTCGCCGAACAGCAGGAGGGACATCTATTGTTAGTTCAACCTCTGCCTTCGTATAACCTGTGGCGTCCCATGTTGGTTTAGTGCCGTCGCCCGAGCCGCTTCCGTCTGTCGAGTATGTCCCAGTGATTTGAACCTTGTGC
>CAIQLG010000331.1 GCA_903872565.1 uncultured Lentisphaerota bacterium
CTATACAATGCAAGCTGTTTTGTCCGCGGCGTCTATTCTTCGCAAACAAGGAAAATACGACGAGGCTCTTGGAATATTGGGAAAAATCGACTATGAGAAAATGGAGGGGTATTGGGGTGTGGCTTTTTATTGCGCGTATGGGGAGACGCTGGCCGGACAGGGGAAAAAAGCTGAAGCCATCGCAAAATTCAACGAAGCGCTGGGCATCAAAGACGCAACAGCCGCGAATAAGGCGGCATGCGAAAAGAGGATCAAGGAACTGCAGGGCAAAACAGATTGAGTTCAGATTTGTTTATCATTCTGAATTCTGACCCTGACTCCTGAATTCCTGAGCGAAACCTTGTTTGCCACTCCCTCGATTAGCTGGGCTGGGATTTATTCGACCAGTCACTGCAACAACTCCATGATCACAGTGGACGACAACACGCTGCTCTATGTGCATGATGCCTTACGTCCGGATACTTCAGCGCCCAATGCCTGGCTACAGCATGCCGGCCATGGCCTTGTCATTGCCCGCAGGATCGAGGTTCATGCCTGAGGAAGGATAATCTTTAAAAAAACAGTTGATGCCTCGTTCCAGATCCAATATCTGGGCGTCACCACAGCACATCCGGTGATCCTCTCAGTACCGCTCGGGCGCAATTGTCGGGACGGGGTCTTTCACCGGCTGGTGGAAACCCGGCTAATCCCGTCAATCATCTGCATGTATTTCCGGTCAATTCAGCAATCATTCGGACAAGAGTTTCGGACATGTGGGTGTTGAGCTGGTTGCTGATGAATATCCATAAAAGACATTTCAGTTGACGGCTCCTCGCCGTTCGTGTCAACGTACGCGGTGCATCCGTAGTATTTCCCTGTGTTGAACAAACTTGTGCCGAGGAATCCCTGCTCGCCAATAATGAGAGAAATCTGCATTATAATGTTTGTTTTAGCTCAATGAGTAATCATATTAAAATACAGCATAGGGGTAATCTCAACAATATACAAAATGTAAATTATTAATATTCAACATGTTAGGTAATTACACAAAAACCTTTTAATTAAACAGGAATTACAAGATGAAAGAGCAACGCAAGCAGGCCACCAGGAGACAGCGACGCATCATATTCAACAACGATGCTGGGGATGCTGGGATTGCGGAGGGTTTGTCTCATTCCAAGAATGCACTTGATGTGGCTTCGCGCCAGGCGTTGCTCGATTTACGCACTTCCGCCCTGGCCGACTCGCAGGTGGATTCCATCTTCTACAACCGGGTGAGTCTGTTCTGCAATTACGTGCCACCTATCTTGAAATATGGGATTGAACCCTTGAACGTGATGACGGATTTCTGCCGTCAGAAAAAGATGGAGATTTTTTGTTCGTTCAGGATGAATGACACTCACGATGCCAGTGACTGCCATCCCTTGTCGCAGTTCAAACGCGAGCATCCGGAATATTTACTGGACATGCAAGACAACAATCCTCCTTACGGCGGCTGGTCCGGGGTGGATTACGGACACCCCGCCATTCGGCAAAGGGCATTCGAGGAAATCCGTCAAATTTGCCAGCGCTATGACATCGACGGCATCGAGCTGGATTTCCTCCGGGCTCCGCCATTTTTCAAGAAGCACGCCTTGGGGCAAATTCTGGGACAAGAACACCGGGATGCGATGACCGATCTGCTCCGGCGGATTCGCGCGATGACCGAGGCGATCGGGGAGCGGCGCTCCCGTCCCCTTCTTGTCGCGGTTCGCGTATCCGAGTCCCTCGCTTTTGACCAGGCGATCGGCCTAGATGTACCGGCCTGGTTAAGCCAGGATCTGATCGACCTGCTGGTGGCCGGAGGCGATATTTTTCTGGAGCCCTGGGCGCACATGGTGCAACTCGGCCACCAGTATGATGTGCCTGTGTATGCATGCTTGAGCAACTCCTGGGCGGAGGGGCTCGGCGCTGTGGTGGGTGCCGTGGAACGAGCGGGTAACAAACGACATGAAGCCAAAAAACGCAACAGTATCGACTCTTACCGGGCCCGTGCGGCGAATGCATGGCAGGCCGGGGTGGACGGCATCTACCTGTTCAACTGTTTTGACCCGCATCTTTTGCTCTGGAGGGAACTCGGCGATCCCAAGACCCTGGCGGATCTCGATAAGGTCTACTATACCAGCCCATTGGGATACTTTCAGCCCATTGGGCTCAAGGATGGCGAGCGACTCCAGCAGTTGCCGACCCTCTCCCCCGGCAAACCGGAAGAACTTAGACCCGGCCAGACACTGGAGATCCCGTTGGAAGTCGGAGAAGACGCTAAAGGGCTGAGCACCGGGGAAATTCGGACGCAGGTTTTGCTGCAACTTAAAGCCGGGAACGTGTCGGATGTCAGAGCCATCAACGTGGCATTCAATGGCCAGCGGTTGAACATGGGAGTCTGGAGCGAAGGACAACTGGAGATTGAGGTTCCGAACGAACTGGTCAACCAGGGAGCGAATCGTGTCGAGATAACCCTCGCCGCTGGGGCGTCCGCACCCATCAGCGTGCAGGATCTGATGCTGAGCATTCGATACGAAGACCTGTCGGATACCTGTAGATTCTATGGTCCTGCCGGCCATGCGATGAAGGCGTTCATGGACTATTCGGAGGCCGCCGGTCCGCTCATGGGTAAAAATGCGGAATCGTTGGATAAAGGCCTTGATCTACTGGCGGCCGCTCGTAAAGCCGCCGAGAATACGATCTACGGCCAGCGCGTCGATCTGGCTATAGAGTGCCTGGCACTGTTCAAAGAAGGCAGGGCACAAAGGATCGCGATGAGAAAGAGCGCCCCGCAGGCGTTGGCCGTCGAACGTAAAGGCGCGGAGTTGAAATTGGACGGCAACCTGGACAAGCCTTTCTGGAAAGGCGCACCGGTCTACGAGTTGAAAGATCTGGTGACCGGGAAATCGCCAGTTTCCAAGACCACATTCCAGGTCGCGTGGAGCGACAACAGCCTCGTGTTCGGTATCCGGTGTACTGACGCGGACATGAACAATCTGAGCATCTCGACGACGAAGAATGGCGATGAAAATATCTATGGCGACGACGAGACCGAATTGTTCCTGGAGACCCCGTTTCATGCGTATTATCAGATTACGATCAATGCGGGAGGCGCCCTGATCGAACTTGACAGGGATAGAGGGCGTCCCCAGTGGGCATCGGAGGCCGAAAGCGCTGTTTGTCGCGGTGCCGATTTCTGGAGCCTGGAAATTCGGATACCCACCATGTGCGAGACATCCGAAGGAGGTCTCGACCGCAGGAAGCGGGTCGAGGGAAAGAAACCGGATGCCGCAGCACCCTGGTATTTCAACGTGTGCCGCCAGAGGGTCAGAGGCAAGGAGATGGAACATTCGGCCTTTTCCCCGACCGGAACCCCGTGCTTTGCCGTTCCCTTGAAGTTCGGCAAACTGATTGTAATATGATGGGACAGTATGGCCCGGAGACGGCTTCTACTCCGTCCATATTGTGCCCAAGGTCAGAGTTCCTGATCCGCTGAAAATAATAATGTCTTAAAATTCCACCCCTAGGGGGAATTTTCATTTAGACTTCCAGGCTGCAACCCTTTTTTAGCCGCAATACCTTTTTCCACATCTCCAGCACTATTGAAGCTATGAGTCTGGAAACCTGAAGGTGGAACTCAGACCTCCACGGCAACTCGTCCCAAATAATAATTTAAGTCAATATATCATATTTTATGTCAATTGATAATATCTTTTTACATGTTAGCTTAATTTTAACCAAATATTTTAAATCAATCAGGTATGCGTGAGTTTTCTTTTTCCATGGCACTTCCTAGACGCGTAGAACAACGGATTGGAGGAATTATGAGAGATGAAGGACAGCAGTCGGAGAGAGGATGCGAAAGCGCAATCCGCACATTGGATAACTGTATCTCCAGCTCGATCCATGGGATGAAGCCGAAAAATTGCCCGGCAAAACGAAGCTTCTTTCATTTAATAGAATTGCTGGTGGCTGCGCCTGGCGTAGTTCTGAATCGCATTGCGATTCAAACGAAGACGAGAGCACATTCGATCAAGTTCACCCTGATCGAATTGCTCGTGGTCATAGCCATCATCTCAATTCTGATGGCTATGCTGTTGCCAGGGCTTAAGAAGGCGCGAGATGTGACAAAACAGATCAGTTGTATCAACAACTTCAAGCAACTCGGTATCGCCGCCGCGATGTACAGCGTTGACAATAATGACTATTTTGTACCGGGGGCAATGGTTAGACCAGGATTATGGTGGAGTGATTCGTTGCCTCCTTATCTCTCATACAGCGGTGGACTGACCATATCACAGATAACCGCCAATGCGCGGCATCCACTGGCTTGTCCTGTCATAGGCTCAGAGGCGCTCGGAGATCCCAGATATACTTTTGACGGCAATGGCCCTTGCCTTAACACAGGATATAACATGTGGCTTGCCTCGATGAAAGTAAATCAATATAGGCTCCCATCCAGACATTCTGCGTTTATGGATTCCTTCGGAGGACTGCGAATAATGAATACTCAGCCATTGGGCGGTTATTGTTGTTATGACTTGAGGCATTCGAGAGGCATAAATGTGCTGTACATCGACTTGCATGCAGATTTGAGAAAACAGGGATCGTTCCGCACATTTGACTGTAGAACTCCATTTTGGATGACTGATGATGTTTACGTTAAATTTAATGATTAGAATATTTGACAGAGCCGATTGCAAAAGTCGAAATTTAACGGAGCGCGGGTTTTCCAACCCGCGTTTCCTCCCTCTTGGCGGGTAAGAAAACCCGCCCTACGTTGCTTTTGCATCGGCTCAAGGTACTTTTGCGATTACCTCTACCGTATAGGAAATTGTATTTTTCTAAGGAA
>CAIQLG010000332.1 GCA_903872565.1 uncultured Lentisphaerota bacterium
GCCGCGAGCGTCGAGGTCTCGAAATTGTCGTAGAAAACCATTTCTGCGGGAAGATTCGGATCGTACCAGTTGGTGTTGTCGCCATTGTCCTTGAAACCTACAGGATTGATCGGCAGATATGCGGTTCCCGATGTCGTCGAGCCCCGGACGGCGACATAGCGGCAGTCGTAACTTCCATTCAGGACAAGGTTCCAGGTAGTCCCCACTCCACCTGACGAGGCGAGTGAGACTCGAGTCGCAAATGCTGAACCGTTTATAGTCAGAAGCCCGCCTACTGTCTGCGTCGTAGTTTGCGTCACAACTATGCTCTTGCTTGCGGTCGAACAGGTTACATTGTTGAACGAGTTGCTGGCGCTGATAGTCGTTGTCCCCGCACCAGCGAAAACAACTGTTGAAGTTCCTGGAGTAAACGTACCTCCTCCTGTCCAGTTGCCGTTTACGGTAATGGTGGATGCATTTGCAGTGAAAGTTCCTGCGGTGTTTGAGAAATTACCTGTGACAATCAAAACTCCGGAGGCGTTGAATATGTTCGTGTTGCTGAAGTTTGTGCTGACAGTTATAGCTCCGGATCCGGCGTTGAAGGTGCCATTGTTGGTCAGGCTTCCTGTGACTCCAACAGTGGCGGTGCCCCCATTGAATATTCCGCCATTGACTAAGTTGCCGCCAACAGTCAGAGCCAAGTTGTTAGTGTTCAGAGTTGCGCCACTCATAATGGTAAGCGGCACTGAAGCATTGAGGACTTTGGCGGCATTCAGGGTTATAGCTCCAGTATTGTCTATGACTATGCCACCGGTACCTGCAAATGGGGTTACCCATTCCGGACCGGCAGTACGTGCGGTAGCCGTATTGTAATAAAGAGTGGCGGCACCTCCATACGTTGGAGCTACGGAAGCCGTCGCCGTTCCCTGCATATAGAGGATACCGTTGATCGTGGCATTGGTAGTTGTCTTCACTCCACTGCCGGAGAGGATGACATTGTTGAACGTGTAGGCAAACGGAGCAATTGCCTGAGCTGCTCCATTGAAATTTACAGTGCCCGAGGCTGCAGTAAATGTTCCCGCAGTACCGCTCATAAATGTGCCACCTGCGTTCAAAGTTCCCCCCGTTCCAGAGAACACGATTTGCGACGCCACACCTGCCGATGTGATGTTACCCGTGACGTTTACTATTCCCGTGGTGATGTTGATTTGGCTGACCCTGGTGCCGGTGGTGCCTTGCAGAGCCACGGTCAACAGTGCCGTAAAAGTGCCAGCGCCTACATTGATCTGGTTCGTATTGTTATTGGAGCTCGGGCGTTGTATGTTAACTGCACCACTGGCAGTCAACGATGCAGTACTGTCTGCGAGGGTAATTGAAGCATTCGTCCCTGCTGTAAAATCTATGGTGGTGCATTGTGCGGCATAACCAGCAGGTACTGAAACAGCTATACCACTATTGATGGTCACCGAATCGGCTGATCCAGGAACAGATGAGCCGCCCCAGGTGCCTGTTGCATTCCAGTTGCCCGTCACACTTGCGACCCTTGCCGCGGCGTTCGCTGTGCCTGCCGTGAGCAAGACCATTGCGAAAATCGCAAAAACAGCAATCAGGATTTTAAATTTGCCCGAGTTCATTTTGCCCACCACAATAAAAAAATATATGTCTTGCTAGGTCTAATAGGACATATTCTACTTTGCAATTATTCTGAATCCGAGGTTGTCAAAACCGCCTGGTGAGCCAATGTAGTTTCTCGCAGCCGAGCGGCAGTTCATCGCGAAATAGCTCCAACTGCCACCGCGAATTACGCGTGCCTCGCCGCTCGAAGGGCCTTTCGGATCGCTTTGATCCGCTACGGAATATTCGCCATAATAATCGAGGCACCATTCCCAGACGTTTCCGTGCATGTCGTAGAGTCCCCAGTCGTTGGCCGCCAACAGTCCCACATTTCTGTGCTTCTGCTCGTAGCTGTTGTATGTGTACCAGCCGACAAGGTCAAGATTGGAACAGTATGCCGGATTATTGACATCGAGATTGAAACCGTTGTTTAGTGCCGTTGTCGTTCCGGCTCTGCATGCGTATTCCCATTCAGCCTCGGTCGGAAGCTCGAAGGATATTCCAGTTTTTGAGGAAATTTTCCCCATGAAGGAGCTTGATGCGGGATTCCCTGGCAGTGAAGGCCACGTTCCGCCCCTGACATTGTCCCAGCTGACATTTTCAACAGGTCTCTCGTCCCCCTGATAGAAGCTTGGATTTTCCCCCATGACATTTCTGTACTGCGCCTGCGTGATCTCGAAAACTCCGACGTAGAACGCTTTGTCAAGAGTCACCTTGTGTTGGGGTTCGTTCGAGAATCTGCCAGTCTCGCCCGGGGGAGACCCCATCGTGAATGTTCCGGCAGCAACTTTCTTCAGCAGGATCTTGCCAGTCTTGTAGGCATCGTCCGTCAGGGCTGGATCCAGGTGAGCGGCATCCAGATATTGATACGAGTACGAGGCAGCCGAGGCAGCACTGGAAATGTCTATGACAAGATATTCGCCGTCGGAAACATCGAGTACAACAACTGAAACAGTCGCGGTGGCAGCCCCCCCCTTCCCGTCGGAAATCGTATATGTGAAACTGTCAGTTCCGCTATAGGCATCCGCTGGCGTATAGGTGACGTTTTTTCCGCTGGAAGTGATTTCTGCCGTTCCGTGCGAAGGATTGCCAACCGCTGTGATTGTGAGCACGTTTCCGTCCGGATCACTGTCATTGGCAAGGACATCTATCACGACCGGCGCGTTCTTCTGCGTGCTGATGGAATCGTAGAAAGCAATGGGAACCGTGTTTCCTGGGATGCCAGTCACCGTAATCGAAACGGTAGCTGTGTCCGTACCGCCTCTGCCGTCAGAAATCGTATAGGTGAAGCTATCCGCCCCGGTATAAGCGCCGGCTGGAGTATATCTTATCAACTTGGATCCTGTTTTTATTACAGCACTCCCATTTGACGGAGTTCCAACCGCGCTGACGACAAGACTGTCTCCGTCCGGATCATGGTCATTGGCAAGGACAGCTATGTCAACTGGAGTGTTTTTTGGGGTGGTGGCGCTGTCATCTTCAGCCAGCGGATTGGCGTTTGAATTTGCCACAGTCACAGCTACAGTGGCCAAATCAGTTCCGCCTCTTCCATCCGAAATCGTATAGATGAAATCGTCAGTTCCAACATATCCGCTGTTCGGAGTATATGTGACCTTTCCGCCGCCTGAAGTTATTGTCGCAGTTCCATGCAGGGGTGCCCCTACGGCCGTGACTATGAGCGGATCCCCGTCCGGATCGCTGTCATTAAGTAGAACTGCTACCTCAACATGAGTGCCTTTCGCAGTATGGGCAGTGTCGTTCTGCGCCACAGGCGGATGGTTGACCGATTCCTCATTCACCGTCACGGTCACTGTCGCTGAAGCCGACAGGCCGCCAGGATCTTGGATAGTGTATGAAAAACTGTCCGTTCCAAGATAATTCATTTCTGGAGTATACGTTATAGAACTCCCACCATTTATGACCGCAGTTCCATGCAGGGGTGCCCCTACGGCCGTGACCACGATCATATCCCCGTCCGGATCGCTGTCATTGAGTAGAACTGCTATCCCAACATGAGTGCCCTTCACCATATGAGCAGTGTCGTTTCGCGCCACAGGCGGGTGGTTGCCCGAGTCCTGTTTCAACGTCACGGTAACTGTCGCTGAAGCCGACAGGCCGCCAGGATCTTGGATAGTGTAGGTGAAACTGTCATTGCCGATATAGTCCTTTGCCGGGGTATAGGTGATCGAGCTTCCAGCATTTATGACTGCCGTCCCGTGCGAGGGCTGGGAGGCGGACACTACCGTCAAAGTGTCGTCTTCAGGATCAGTATCGTTGGCCAGCACCGGGATATTAACCGCCGTATTCGCAGTGGCAGTGACAGAGTCGTCAACGGCCGTTGGAGCCGTGTTCAACCCGTTGAACAACGCCGTATCCTCTCCGATTGCGTTCTTGAGGTGGAATTCATACGTCACGTCAGGGGTGATCTTCGGGACAAGAAAAGTCAGACTGGAGATTCCATCTTCAAGACCCATTGAATATTCGATAATTTTACACGTCTTCTTTCCCTCCTTTCCACTCAGGATCTTGAGCCAGATCTTGGGTTTTTTCGCGCCAAAATATTCGCCAGTCACCGTGATCTTGTCTCCCTTAATTCCATGATTTGGTGTGATTTCACTTATCCCCGGCTTGACTACCTCGAAAAAATCTGTCACACAAATCGGCACATACTTCGAGGAAGGAACGATATAGAGGCTGTAGATCCCGGGGTCACGCTTTCCAATCCATTCGCACAGGATCCTGCCAGCGGGATATTTTTTCGTCTTGACCTTGATGTACACTGATTTGACTCTCGTGACCTCGATCCCTTGGACAATCCTGGTTTCTGTAACCTTGAGATAAGCCTTGGGTTTCTTTTCAAATCCGGTTGTCTCATTCACGCCCATATTCTCGGCATCAATGTAGAATTGCGATCCCTGCGTAACCTTGTAGGAAAGTACACTATCGGCAGAAAAAGTTCGAAATGCCAAAAGAAGAACTAAAACAGTAAAAAATAAGGTTTTCATAGTCATACTCTCCAATTGTAATTCATACCCTAATATTATTATATACAGTAAACAGGGCGATGTCAAGCCAATATTGAAATTTTTACTACGAATAATAATTATTCCCATAAAATATGCGATGGACATATTTCAGCAATGATCTGATAAACTTCAACTATAATTATTAGACAGGATTTTCTGCAAGGAGGATGCTACGATGGACAGGAGAATGCATGTGTTACTTTCGCGCCCTTTCAATGGTTTTGTCGTTATTAGTAGGCCAAGTCTCGATGAGACTTGGCTTGGCTGGTTTCATCGAAACCAGCCCTACTTTAACACACAATTCAAATCTGTATTCCCCTGCTTCACTCTTGCCATATTTACCCTCGGAAATTGAAATTAGTGGTATGGGATGTTACTCATTCAGCTCTCAGCTGATCAGTCAGCCCGCTCCTCAGCATGAAAAACACCGGTATTAGAACCGAGATCAGCCCCACGGCTAAAATTGCAAAATTCGCAAGAAAAACACTGCCCAGGGGAATTTTGCCAAAGTTAGAAGTCAAGACCGGGATCAGCGCAACAATAGCTGAAAGGAACCCCCAGAATATTCCGCACGAAAAAAGTGCAAAGTGTTCAGCTACAAGATATTTTTTGATCAGTCTCCGGGAAAATCCAAGTGCGCCCATCACCGCGATCTCCTTCCCTCTGTCCAGAATGTTTCTCGCAACCGCAAGTCCCAGGCCAGCGGTTCCAATCAGAACGCCAAGAGCTCCCAGAGCCATGAAAACATCAAGATAGATTCCCTCGACATCGGAAAAAGAAGAGAGGATCTCAGAGGGACTGCTGACTACCACCCCGTAATCCTGGAGCCTGAATGAAAGCTTGTCCCAAATCTTGCCGGTCATGTTTTCAGGACAATCGGCCAAAAACATCCCATAACCGCATGCTGACGGAAAATATTTTCTGAAATTCTTGTCGGAAATGATCATGAACCCTTGGAAAACTGTATTCTTGAGAGTTCCAGCTATTTCCACATTGAATCTCTTCCCGTTTTCGGCCCTGTATTCGATTGTTTCACCAATTTTTTTTCCAACACCCCACTGAAGGACACTCTGATCCACGAATCCGGGAATGCAGTCCGGGGCACTTACCGTCCTGTCAAGCAGAAGCCAGGGCTTGGAACTTTCTTCAATCAGCTCCGCAAAGCCGAATGCTCTGCGTTCATTCAGCACTTCCGGGTTCACACCGGCAAGGCGTGGAATTTTTATCCTGTTGAGGTTCAAGCAGTTCGCCATATCTCCCTTTCCTGTCATGACAGGCAGAAAAGAGACATTTTCCTGTCCCTCGTCCGAAGCAAGCACATCCCCGAAAAGTTCAGCGGAAACCGGAACGGCCGTCCTAACTGCAAGGCGATATCCTCCTGAAGGCGAATCTTTTCTCTGTAGCTCGGAGGCGGGGTTTCGCCGGTTTGCGGACACCGCGACAAGGATAAACACTGATATCGCGCTCATTGCGAAAATCGCAATGCTCCTGCCCGGGACACGCCCGATATTCCTGCCCAGAAGTGTCTGAAATCTGAAATCCTGAGCTCTGAAACTTGAAAACTTCGAAAGAACTCCGCAGAAAAGAAAGAGTCCAGCGAGAAGGAAGCTGAAGCCCGACACGAAAAACACGGCTGCGGCATTGACGCCTCCACCACGTGGAACAAGCAGGATCAGCAGGAGGGAGACAACGAGAAAGAACAAGGATACACCCATATTTGTGATCTGTCTCCCTTTCGTCCCAGTCTTGACACCGGAAAAAGATGACAGAGATGCCGCAGTCTCGCCCATCTTCCGCCGAAGTGTCAGGAAAATGGTCATGCCTGCGACAAATATCGAAATGAGAAAAGCTGTCCGGACCGAAGACAGATCAATGCCGGAAAAAGGACTCGAAAACACATCTCCGCTACCTGGCAGACGCCGCAGAAGCAGGAGAAATAAATTCATGACTACCGGTGCGGCAAGGACTCCTGCAAATGTGCCCGCAAGCACAGGAAGCATCAGCTCGGGGAAAATCAGTTTCAAGACACCTTTTCGGGTGAATCCCAGGCTCAGCAATATGCCCGACTCGCGTCTCCGCCCCCCAGTGCTGACCGCAGTAAGAAGATAAAGCAGTACAAGCACGGACACGACCACAAAAAAGCTCATCCCCGCGAACATTGACGCGAAATCCGTGGTGTTTGCAACGGAATCCAGAGATCTTCCCCTGATGTCAACCACCTCAAATCCAAGATCTCCGGGAAGAAGAAGATCCTTGAGGACACGCATTATCATTTCCGGCGATTCCGATGCGGTTGAATACCTGACGGCTGTCAGCTTTCCGAATCTGCTCCCCCACAATTCCTGCGCCTTTCCAAGAGTGATGAACGCCTTCGGAGTGGCCTTGAAATCATCCCAGTATTTCTCGTCTTTCTCCCTGATCTTTTTCATGTCAATGGGCAAAGACGAATCCCAGTCGGCACATTTGTCGGCCTTCTCGAGCATTTCGAAGCCGGGGGCGAGAGCCCTGTCCGCGAACGGAAGAGTCATCGGAACGATCGCCCGCACTTTAAAGACAGCCGATTTTTCCACGAGCGCCAAGCTGTCCGGCGCAAAATATCTCAGAGTGATCTCATCCCCGACGGAAGCGCCAAGATCCTCCGCGAGCCATTTGCTTACAGCTATCTCATCGTCTTTCATGTCCTCTGGCATAAACGGGAGATTACTTCCGGCTACAAAAGAATATGGGGAACTGCGATCTTTGCAGTCTGCGGAATTCGCAAAATAGGTAAAAATGCCGAATGGTTTCACCCCCGATTCGAGTGCCGCAACTCCAGTCTTTTCCGGGATCAATACATTTTTCGATCTCAACTCCAGATAATTTCCTCGGCAAACCGGTTTAAGATCCAATCCCAGATCTTCCAGCTCCAGGACATTGAAAAAACTGCTCAGGAGCTTGCCAGGGCCAACCTGGGGATTACCTTCTCCATATGCCTTGAACAGGCAAATGTTCGCGCACCCCTTGACTCCAGCCTTTTCCGAAATGAAATCAAGCGGCAGAAAAACATTGGACGGCAACGAACTGTCAAGCCCGACACTGAAATCCCCACCGGCATCGGATGGAAGAATCTCGATAACACACTTGAACGAAGACATCTTTTTTTCCCCGCCCGCATAGGGATTGTCGGCAGGAATCATTCCTTTTGCAGGAAGACGCAGAATCATCTCAGCACCATTCTGAAGTTTCAGCTTGTCGGCAAGATTCCTGTTCACATAAGCTCTGCCCTCCTTCGGCATAGGAAACCAGGCGCCATTCCCGAAAAAGCTGAAAAAGTTTTCCTCTACGCCAAATATCTGAACCGGCACGCATTTCTCGGATGCTGTGGAGCCGGAAGTAGAAAATGCAACTCCTGTCGTCTGAAAAACGGAAGACGGCTCACAACCTTCAATCTCACCAATCCTGTCGGCCTTGAAAAAATTCCCGCCGGAAAAAATGGCGAGATCGGTGTGACCTGTCCTCTTCAGCGCCATCTCCGCGAGCCTCTTCTTGATTTGTCCCCCGGCCCCCAGCGCGCCGCACAGGACACATGACAATACAATCGAGAGCAGGAAATACGCAAAATGCGTCTTCCTGTAGTGGAAAAGACTCCGAAAAATATATATGACAGGATTGACTGGATTTTCAGGATTCAGAAAAATAGAAAACAATTTTTTCATCCATTTCCGTCCACATTTTATTTGTTGCCCCTATTGATGAGATTGGTGACCACCTTTACAATAATTGACTTTTCCTGAAAGTTCTCCGGCACTGCACTGACTGCGGAGTCTTTCAATTATCCTCAGTGTTTCGCCATATGTGACGGGAATAGCCGAAGATTTTAAAAGGTTGGCCGTCTTGACCCGCTGGTGGTCATAGTCGTCAAGGAGTTCTAACGCAAAGGAGTAGTCGGATACAACCTTTAGGAGAACTGCAGCTTCGTCTCCGGAAAGCTTGCGTGTTTCCGCGAAATTAGCGATAAGTTTGATTGCCTGGTTGAGTTCCCTGAGACGACGTTCATTGGCAGTATATCCTGTGACTATGTGTTCGTGAAGAATGCGCGTGGCCCATATCCTAAACTGCGTTCCGCGTATTGAGTTCACCCTGTATCCTACAGAAATGATTGCATCGAGATTATAATATTCAACCTGATATGTCTTACCGTCAGTGGCAGTTGTTGCAAAAAATGCAACAACTGAATCTCTTTCCAACTCTTTTGATTTGAATATATTGGAGAAATGCCTCGACATAACTGATTTGTCTCTGCCAAAGAGAAGAGCAATTTGATTCAAGGAGAGCCAAACCGTTTCATTCTTGAGATTTACCTCGATTTCAGTCCTACCATCGGGGGTCTTGTAGAGGACAATTCCCCGACTGCCGTATTCGGAGGGAACTTCCCTAATCATTTGCTTGCCGCCAGCGTTGCGCTTTTGTTTTTTCACTATAAACTCATTTGTAATATTCTTTGGGATGTAATTGGGTTAATATATGTATTCAACATGAAAAATCACGCAGATATTTGAGATTCCGACATTGAAAGCCAATCATTTCTCTTAAAAGAGATAATAAACGCTTTACAAATGTCCCCTTTCTCTTATTCTTCTTTTGCTACAGTGGATGGTTTATTTTTTCATTGTTTTATCCATTGATGTTCATTTATTAGTAATTTCAATGCAGGGGCATTTGACCAAAGGCACTGCATGTCGTGCGTAATTCGCAGAAGTAGGTCTGGTTTCGATGAAAGGTCTCGGCGAGATCGGGACTATTGAAAACCACGGTAACGGCCATATGGAGCCTTGACCTACTCTTGAACCACAAATTGACCGACAGGGAGAATGATTTTAGGCAGTTCAGCTACTCGTTATCCAATCGAAATTATACCCTTGACAACACACTCCCAATGTATTAATTTAATCGTATAGGAAATTGTATTTTTCGAAGGAATGCCGTATGGCTTGAAACTTGTAGCCACGGCCATGTTGGCCGTGTCGCCTCCAACATGGAGGCGGCTACATAAGTCCCGGCTCAGCCGGTTAAGTTCAAAATAATTTTAGGAGGAAAACATATGAAAAGACAAAATCTTCGTACTTTCACTCTGCTTTGCATACTTGGTGTTTTTATAAGCATGCAGGTTTGCGGGAAAGAGAAATTTTCTGTCAAGGCCATGACAAGCGGGCCAAGAATCCCGTACGAAAGCAGATATCTGTTGCTACAGTTCAACTACGAGCTTGACAAAGACAGCCTGGCGGGAACGATTGATCTGCGCGACAGCACCAGCTCCATCCTGTCAAACTGCACAGTCCAGATGTATACAGGAGACAATACGGGGAAAACAGTGCAGGTGAATTTTGCCGACAATTTCAGCCTGGCAGAGTCAAGCAAGTATTATGTTGACATCAACAAAGGCCTGCGTTATGTGAAGGGCATCAGCAAAAAGGGAGTCAATAGGTACGGCAAAGTCTCGAAAACAATGACATTCTATTTTGTGACAAGCAGTCGTTGCCCGCTTACCCCGACGGCAAATGTCGAAGATGCCAATGACAACGTTCAAAGGACAAAATATGTCGTAGTAAGCGACATACACATCGGGGATTCACGCGCAACCGCAAATAAATACAACTGGTTTTCCGAAAACGTGTTGGAATTTACAAACTTCCTGGACGATGTGTTGAACAACGCGCAAATAAAGGAACTGATAATTGCCGGGGATCTCTTTGACGAATGGGAGATTCCAGTTGATGTGAAACCGTTTGCCGGCAATGTGACGACAAGCGACGAGTACTTCCAGTCCGCCGCCGATGCTTCGACAATGAAACCTGTCATACAGAAATTGAATGACATCGCCAATGGCGGACTAATCAAGCTGGTATATGTTCCCGGCAATCATGACATGCTGATGAACGAAACCGCGATGAAAAAGATTTTCCCTAATGCCGTATGGGCCGGAACATACGATGCCTCAGGCGGCATTACGGGCACTGGACTCTATTCGCCGAAAGAGGGAATAATCATCGAGCACGGCCATATCTATGATTTTTACAACGCCCCCGATCCGCTCACTCAGGCAGGCAGTCATTTTCCCCCGGGATATTTTGTCTCCAGAATGTACGCGACAAATATGATAAGCCCAAAGCAGATTCCCCAGCCAAAAGTGGATTTCTGGGGAGACGTGTTCTTCTACGGAAGCTGGGAACTGGTGCTCCATCAGATCTTCGGCACTCTGAAACCGCAAATACCTGCGATCATCACCGGGATTGACGGCTACACAAACTCATATACCTATGACCAGGCACGGGACCTCTACTACAATGCCGACATTGCAGGCAAATGGAAGGAGAGACAGACATTGAACGGAGTTCACACGCTGGAAGACGAAGTTTCCGCCCTGCTCGCCGGCGCAGGCATTTGGGTCTGGGGCAATCTCGAAGTCGCCGCCCAGCAACAATACTTCATCCCGAAACGTGCCAACATTGTCGTCTTCGGACATACGCATATGGCATTGCTGAAGACATATAACCAATACGACAATGAAGTTTTGTCGTCGCCAGAAACCCTGCCTTCGAAAAACCAACTCGGCCCCCCTGCTAAAATATATGCCAATTCCGGAACCTGGGCCAACAGGGCTCAAACTCCAAAAGGCTACAGCAACAGGACCTACGTGGTTATCTCTCCGGCAAAGGACAGCACTGCACTCGACACAGTTTCCGTCTACCAGTACAATCCGGATACCGATGCCCTAAACAAGGGCGACAGCGTGCTGATAGACGAGAAAAATATCCATCCGATCACCGATTCCATAGGAAAAACCATGCCGCTGATTCGTTGAACTTATGATAAACATTGATAAAATTACAAATGTCGCTGTCCTGGGGCTTGGGAAAAGCGGAATCTCAGCACTGAAACTCGCATCGCGGCTCGGTCTTCCCGCCCGCGGATTCGACGAGAAAAAAATCCCGGCCCCGAAAGAATGCGGAGCGGTTTTTTCCGTCGAAATCTGGAATGGGCAGGCATTCTCAAGGTTTGACATTATAATCACAAGTCCCGGAATACCAGAAAGATCGGAGATGATGAAGGCGGCCATTGCCTCGGGCGTGCAGATTTGCGGAGAGCTAGAATTCGCATCGCTTTTCTGCAAGGCTCCGATAGTCGCCATAACAGGCACAAATGGCAAGACAACAACAACCGAGCTGACATGCCATCTGCTGAAGGCGGCCGGGAAAAATTCGGTCTGCGCGGGAAACATAGGAACTCCGCTCTCCGAGTATGCGGCCATTCCGGAAGACCTCGATTTCATTGTGACGGAAGTCAGTTCTTTCCAGCTCGACAGGACTTCGGTCTTTTCTCCCGCCGTAGCGGCAGTCCTAAACATCGAGTCCGACCATATGGACCGCTATTCCGGCATCGCCGACTACACACGTACAAAATTCGGGATATTCCGCAATATCGGCTCACCTTCGAACGCCATCGTGAGGCACGATCTCCTCGGATACTGGAGCGAATTCACCTGGAGAGGCGATAAGCCAGTAACATTCTCACTGACAGAGAGTTGCGCAAATATCCATATGCGCGGTCCGGCAATGGTCGCCTTCAATCGCGGAAAAAAAGACGGGCTCGTCTTCGACTTGTCAAGCGCGAAGCTCAGAGGCGCGCACAACATGGAAAACATAATGTCGGCCCTGGCCCTCGTCTTTTCGGCGGTTCCCGGAGCAAGTGCAAAAGTTCTGGAGAAAGCCGCCTGCGAATTTTGCGGCGCGGAACACAGGATCGAACTTGTCGCAGAAAAAGGCGGGATCAGATATATCAACGATTCGAAGGCTACAAATCCCGACTCGGTCAGGGCCGCACTCAGGGCCGAAGGGGGAAAAAGAAATGTCTGCCTCATAGCCGGGGGACTCGACAAAAACATGGATTTCAGTCCCGTAATGGAGGAAATCGGCCGTGTGAAGGCCGTTTTTTTAGTCGGAGAATGTAAAAATAAATTATTTGATTTATTTAATAACATTGTAGAATGTATATTATGTGATACATTTAATAATGCCGTTTGTGCGGCCTGCGAAGATGCAAAACCAGGAGATGTGGTGATGCTCTCCCCGGGATGTGCAAGCATGGATATGTTCAAGGATTATAAGGAAAGAGGAAATATTTTCAAAGAAACAATAAAAAGGAGGCTGGAAATATGAAAATTAAAGTATTGGCGATCCTTACGGTCGTGGCGGTTCTGCACTTGGTTGTTCTAGGCGTGATTTCACTCGCGGGCGGATGCAGACATCCGGAAGTCCTGCAACCCAGAGGAAATGTTCCTCCTCCGGCGGAAGAGCCAGGGGAAGGACCTGCATTTGTTCCCGAAAAGGAAGCTGTGGTAGTTCCACCTCCCGCCGCAACCCCAAAAGTGAATACAGAGTTCAAACCCGAATTTCTCAAGCACACGGTGAAAGCAAACGAATCCCTCTGGAAGGTCGCAAGAATGTATGGCGTTAGCACAGGCGAACTTGCGGCGGAAAATAAGATAGAACCCACAAAAGTTCTGAAAGTTGGAACTGTACTCACCATACCGCCGGGCGGCTCACTCATACCGCCGGAAAAACTGTCGTCCGCCACCAAGGAAGGCAAGGAAGGCAAGGGAAACACGTCTCCGGCTAAAGGAGTCAAGGGCGCTGCAAATAAAAAATCCGCGAAAGGCGATTCTCTTCCAGCCGACGGCACATATGTTGTGAAAGCAAACGATTCCCTCTGGAAGATCGCTGTGAAGTACGGACTGAAATCAAAGGACATCGCCGATGCCAACAAAATCGATCCAAAGAAAGAGTTGAAGGTCGGGCAGAAACTCATCCTTCCGGCACCTGGATCATCAGTCAGCAAAAAAGCCACGTCAAAAACAACGACTAAAACCACCGATGTGACGACAACAAAAACCGAGGCGGTTGACACTGGAGCCAATGATCTCGAAGGCATACTGAAGGAAGACAAGACGAAAAAGGAAACTGTCACAGAAACAACGACTCCGTCGGGTACAAAGGTAAAAAGTGAGGAGACTGTAACTGATACAGAGACAATAACAACCCCGGCGGCCGCTCCTGCAAGCAAGGACTTCATCTCTCACGAGACGACCGAAGGCGAAACACTCGAAAGCATTTCGGCACTGTACGGATTCACCGTCAATGATATCCTGGCCTTGAATCCTGGCATGACCAAGGATGGAAAAATACCTCCTTTCACCAAGGTCAAAATTCCAAGAGCAAAATAATGAACCCCTAAAAAAAAAGCCGGCCGTAAAAAGCCGGCTTATTTTTTTTAATACGGACAGGGCTGGAAGGAAATACGGCACTGGGACGTTTATCCATGGAACGGATGTCATGTATGGTTTTGAGGGAATAGTGTTTTCTGAGAAGGAATAATTATTATGGAAACGAAAATTCCGGACTCTCCGTTTTACAGGAATCCTTTGTTCTGGGGATTCGTGGTTGCGCCCGTATCATTCTGTCTGCTATGCGTGGCTCTTGCCGTCATATTGTATCCGAGGGATTCGAACGAAAAACCCGAATTCATCAAGGAAGCCGAACCCGTCGTTGACAGCAGAATTTCCGAGCTCGATCAAAAAGTTTCCCTCCTGAACCAGAACAAATACAAGTATGACATTGATCAGACTGTCACAGCACTTTTCAGCATAGAAAAAACACTCGCGGAAGCAAAGAATTTCGAGGAGCTGACTCAATTCATCGTACACGAAAACCAGGGTATGGTCGCGCCAGATGTTGCAAAACTCAAACTCAAGATTTTCAATGTGTACAAGGATGTTCTCGACTCAAAGGACAAAATAAATGAGATAGATTCCATCTACCGTACAACAATGACGGGGATAACCGATCTCATAGGTCTTCTCGGGGCGGATGTCAAAAATGGCGGAGTCTCTCTCGACAGGGATCAGGTCAAGAAGATATGGGAGAAAAGAATATCGGAATCGAAACTCAAGGACAAGCTCCAGGAAAGACTGCGTAAATCGCAGGACAGGCTTCTGGACATCCTCTTCGACTACGCCAAGCTGAACGAGAAATATATGAAAGAATGGAACGAGCTCTGCGCCGCCAGGGACAGAGCGTATCTCGCATTCTACGAGCGCGACTGGAATGAGATGATCTCATGTGCACAGAAGGCCATCGAAATTTCACCCACGGAGACCGAGGCTCACACGCTCCTCGCCCTTGCCCTTATGGAGAGGGGCGGAGAGGTGGACCCCGGCGCCGCAAAAACCGTCATAGAAAATCTGCTCAAGGACAATCAGGGGCAGCAGGCACCGGCATATCTTCTCCGTGGCGTCCTCCTGATGAAGGAAGGCAACTATGAGAAGGCGGTCATTGATTTCGACCAGGCCGCAGCATACTATCCCAAACAGCAGCAGGAAGTTACAGACAAGCTCAACCTCTACAAGAAGCGCGCATTCCTGAACAAATCGAAGGAGGGAAGAGTCATCATAAACACATACCGCGGAATAATGTCCGGCTCCGGATATTTCAGCCCCGACTTCCAGAAGGCCAGGATATTCCTGGCCCAGAACGACAAGATCAAAGCGAAGGAAAAAACTTTCGATCATTTTTCCAGAAGGCGGCAGCAGGGGCAGTGGGACAAGGTTCTCACCGACTTCCAGTTCTGCTCGAATTTCCTTGACACCGATCTGCACGAAATACTCTCCGGAGAAAAAGTGAACATCAGCATCGAACCAGCCTGGATAACAAACAGCATAATAGTTAATGTCAACAACCACAGCGGCAAGGACATACACAATGCGAGCATCCTCCTGTGCGTCAGATTCACCGACATGTTCAAGGGCGACTACATATCATTCCCGTTCGGGGATACTGCCGCCGTGATACCGGCAGGCAAGAATGTCAAGTTCGGAAAGGAGAACATCAGCGACATAACCGAGGAGACGCTCGGGACCGTCAAAAAATGGAAGGACATAGTGGAGTACGGTGCTGTCCTCATTTCCGACGAGATAATAACCTGGATACCGCCGGTCGAGAACACGCGTCCTGCCCCGGAGGAGGAAAAACCGCAGGGCAAGGAAGGTGAAGGACTTCTCGACAAGAAGACCACGGAAAAGGCCAAGGAAGTCATCAAGAATGTGATTTCGGAAATCATCACCAACGCCGCCGATGATCAGGCCAAGGAGAAGGAGAAAAAAAAGTAAAAGACCCCCAGTCCCGACCCCAAGAAAGAACCCGCAAAGTAAATATTCACTGAGGTTATGCTTGATTGTATTTGTACGCAACGCAATATCCGAAAAACTGTTATGCAAAGAAAAAATAATGGAAACGCCTGAAGAAAAAGTAGCCCGTGTGGTGAAAGAAGAAGTGGCTGTTGCACCTTATGATCCAAATTGGCCGAGACTGTTCGAAGAAGAAAAACAGCATTTGCTGCGCTGTTTGCCGCCAGAACTGGTCAGACGTATCGAACATTTCGGGAGCACCGCCATTCCTGGTCTTCCAGCCAAACCTATTGTGGATATCCTCGTTGAAATAACCGACCTGGATGAAACCAGACAACGAATAGCCCCCATTCTCGAAGAGCAAGGATACAACTATTTCTGGCGACCCTCCTGGGGAGATGATGTTCCACCTTTTTATGCGTGGTTTATCAAACGCGACGGGCACGGAAAGAGAACTCATCACATCCATATGGTTGAAGACTGCTTTGAGCATTGGGACCGCCTCTTCTTCCGGGATTACCTCATTGGACATCCCGAGGTCGCAAAAGAGTATGCGGATCTCAAGCTATCACTGTCGCAAGTCTACCAAGATGATCGTGTGGCCTATACTAGGGCCAAGACAGATTTTATTGTACGTGTTACAGGGATCGCGAAAGAGTATTACGGAAAGGCATAACCAGCATATGCAGACAGCAGACAACCGCCGAAAAGGCTGGCTCTGACTGATGCCACCGTTAGACGAAGACTATGAAAGCAATATTGAGACAAATATATATGAAGATTGTAGTCGTAATTGCCGTTATTCTATTGCTCAGCTCGCAATCATTTTCGGCAGATACATTGCCGCTCACGGGACATGCCGCGGAGGTATACCGGCGGGCGCAAGGCGGGCGATGGTTTGAGGATGCCTCAAAATTGAATCCTAAGATCCTGCCCACATCCGATGGACAGAGTTTCATTGTTGTGTGGAAAGCCACCGGGAAATCACCGAAACACTGGATTGTCTCGTTGCATGGCAGTAAAGGTTTTGCCACTGATGACCTCGCCATTTGGCATCCACATCTAAAAGATCGGGAGGTGGGGTTGTTGTGTGTGCAGTGGTGGATTGGGACAGGCGATGATAACAAGTCATATTATGCGCCAACACAAATCTACAGAGAAATTGATACTGCGCTCCAGAAACTTGGAATACAGCCCGGCACAGTAATGTTTCACGGCTTCAGTCGTGGTTCTGCCAATTCCTATGCCGTCACGGCCCTCGATACAGGCAGGGGCAAACACTATTTCTCGCTATCCGTGGCAAGCTCTGGCGGAGTCGGCCTCGACTACCCGCCAACGCGCGCAATTCTTGACGGAGCATACGGTGATCATCCGTTACAGAATACTCGCTGGATAACCGTAGCAGGTGCGCGTGAAGAAAATCCAGCAGCTCAAAACCGTGACGGCATTCCAGGGATGAAAAGAACAGCCGCATGGCTACAGGAACAAGGAGCAAACGTCATTGAGGCCATCGAAGATCCTGACAAAGGTCATGGAGCACTCATGCTGAATGCGAAGAACGCACGGCACGTGCTTGATTTATTCCTTAACGAACCGCATCATGAAAAACCTAACGTTGTTGGTGGCGACGTGAAACCCGCGCCAAAACCGTAACGTGGTAGGAGACAAAGACATGACTGAACGGAATAAATTCGACAACATCTATGCAAAACGAAAATCCAACGGAAATTCCGGATGGCAGGATGATTGGCGATATCGCGGGAGGAAAAGATACTTCCAACGATTACTGACCAAATGGTATTGTCCCAAGGAGGGGAACCTGTTGGAATTGGGCTGTGGCAATGGTGTGATCGGGCTTTGGTTTGCCGA
>CAIQLG010000333.1 GCA_903872565.1 uncultured Lentisphaerota bacterium
AAACTTTTACAAAGTTCAAACAAGCGATTATGGAATGTCTTGAGAATCAAACAAAGGAGGTTCTCCATGATTTAGAAACATTGTTGACATGTAAATTCCAGAGTTTTAAAAATGTTAAAATCTTAAACTAATACAGTATACAAGATACAACATACATACCAATATTGCTAAGTTAAGCCTGAATTTGAGTAACTCGGGGAATCTCCCCGAGGAAAGTCGCGGGGTGATACCCCGCGTTACCTGGCTTAACTTAGTGACATTCACATACATACTTATTACGTAGAATTACCATTTTATTTACATGGGGAGAGTTTCGAGTGCGCTTCTCTGATGATGGATTCAGTCTCCTCCCAGCCGATGCAGGCGTCCATGACGGAAAGCCCCGGGGTCATTTTCCCAATATTGATATCCTGCCTCCCAGCAATAATATAGCTTTCAAGCATAAGTCCCCTGATGGCTGTTTCTCCGTGTGATATCTGGTCGAGAGCATCCCGGAATGCAATAGACTGCCGTCCGCATTCCTTGTTCGAGTTCCCGTGGCTACAGTCAACAATCATTGCTGGGGCAAGGCCGGCCTTCCTCAATATCTCCTTTGAGAAGGCAACATATTCGGAGCCAAAGTTAGTACCGTTCGAGCCCCCCCTCAGTACGAGATGGCAATACTTGTTGCCCCGAGTTCTGAAAATTCCTGTCCTGCCATCGTCAATGACACCGAGGAAAGCATGCTGTGACCCTGCCGAACTTATGGCCTCTACAGCGATCCTTATGTCGCCATCGGTTGTGTTTTTAAAGCCGGTTGGCATCGAGAGGCCGCTTGCAAGCTGGCGGTGTGTCTGTGACCCTGTTGTTCTTGCTCCTATGGCGGCCCAGGAAACCAAATCTGCAATATATTGAGGGATAACCGGTTCGAGCATTTCTGTCGCTACAGGGACACCCGCTTCGGCAAGCTCGATGAGGAGCTTGCGCGATATTCTTATCCCTTTTTCTATCTGACAGGATCCGTCTAGAAAGGGATCATAAACCATCCCCTTCCACCCGACAATTGTTCTTGGCTTCTCGAAATATGCCCTCATTATGATGAAAATCTTGTCCGATACCTCCTTGGAAAGCTTCAAAAGCCTCTTGCCATAGTCTTTGGCGGCTTCAATATTGTCAATCGAGCACGGACCGGAAAAAATCATCAGGCGCTTGTCTTTCCCGTCAAGAATATTCTCGATTGTCCTTCTGAATTCATAGACATTGTCGGATGCGAGGGAGCTCAAAGGGAGTTCCTGCCTGATCTCATTAGGAGTAGGAAGAGGTTCCTGGCTTACAATATTGACATTGAAAGTCTGCTTCATAGTTCAATTCAGGTCTTTGCCCACAATAAGCCTGAATGCTTCGAGATATTTTTCTCTTGTCTTGAAGACTACTTCGTCCGGCAGATCTGGCGCAGGAGGGGTTTTTCCCCAGTTAAGGCTTTCCAGATAATCTCTGACGAACTGTTTGTCAAGGCTCGGAGGACTTCCACCAACCTTGTATTGCTCTGCTGGCCAAAAACGGCTCGAGTCAGGGGTAAGCACTTCGTCTATGAGGATTATTTTACCGTTAATTGTTCCGAACTCGAATTTTGTATCGGCAAGGATAATACCTTTCGTTTCCGCGAAATCAGTGGCGGTGGAATATGTCTTTAGCGAAAGTTCTTTGACTTTTTCCGCGATTTCCACACCGGCAATCTCCTTGGCCTTATCGAAGCTTATGTTCTCGTCATGTATTCCCAGCTCAGCCTTTGTGGAAGGAGTGAAGAGCGGCTGGTCGAGTTTGTCCGCCTGCCTGTAGCCTTTTCTGAGCGGAATTCCGCAAACTGAACCCGTTTTCTGATAATCTTTCCATCCGCTACCTGTTATATATCCTCGAACGATGCATTCTACTGAAAGCGGGGATGCCTTTTTCACAATCATTGACCGGCCAGCAAGGTCGGATGAGTATTTCTTAAGTGATTTGGGATATTTATTGACGTCCGCGGTAATCAGATGATTTGGGAGCCATTTCATAAGTTCAAACCAGAAAAGGGACAATCCCGTCAGGACTTTCCCCTTGTCCGGTATCCCGTTCGGCATCACACAGTCAAATGCGCTTATTCTGTCGGTCGCGACGAAGAGGAGGGAATCCCCGAGATCGTAGATATCCCTGACCTTCCCTCTCCTTGGAGCCGGAAGTCCCGGTATTCCAGACTCAATGAGCGCCTTGTTCCTGTCATACTTCATTTCAGTTCCAGCTTTGTGATCTTGACCTTGGAGAGTTCCTGCCTGTGTCCCTTGGTCTTCCTGTAGCCTTTTCTGCGCTTCATTTTGAATGCAATGAGCTTGGGTCCCCTGAAATTGTTGACAAGTTCACCTTCGACAAGCGCATTCTCAAGGAATGGTGTTCCAATCTGGATATCGGCCTTTTCGCCTATCGCGAGCACTTCCTTGAAAGCGACAGTGGAACCAGGCTCGCCTGCAACTCTCTCGATATCAACGATTTGACCTTCTTCAACTTTGAGCTGTTTCCCACCGGTGGCAATAACTGCGTACATCTTCTACCTCCAGAAATATAAATTATTATAGTGTCTAAAAAAAGAGTAACGGGTAATATATTTGCGACAGGAGATTCTTCAACCAGCAACCCGATAATTTTACATCTTTTTTGTTTTTCCCAAATTATGACATTGAGTTAATTGCAAAATTACCTAGAGCCGATGAAAAACTAACGGAGGGTGGACTTTTCAGTCCGCCATTTGAGTTCAGTTTTCGCGGGTAAGAAAACCCGCGCTCCTTTAAAATTCGACTTTTGCAA
>CAIQLG010000334.1 GCA_903872565.1 uncultured Lentisphaerota bacterium
CAACTGTGCGGACGAAGAAGGGTGTTGGCCGTGTTCGCCCCCAACATCCGCCTACGCAAAGAAGCTACGGCGAGACATGTGGGGGCGGCTACAGCTAATCCGAATAAGACAAGTGCATGACAATTTTATTTTGGGACTATTAGTAACTATTTAACAAAGGATTGAACAAATGAAACCATGGCCAAAATATCCGGTCATATATGAAATTAATGCTTTTGCGTGGCTTCATTGCCTGAGTGTAAAATATAATGAGGTTCTAACTTTTGAATCTGTGCCGTTTGAAGAGTGGGATTTGCTAGGTTCGCTCGGCGTTGATGCCGTGTGGTTCATGGGTGTCTGGGAAAGAAGCCCTGCGGGAATTCAGGTTGTCCGTAAAAACGAGGCGCTGATGTCGGAGTTCCGGAAGGTTTTGCCAGATTTCCAGGATGAAGATTTAATTGGTTCGGCGTACTGCATAAGGAACTACGTTGTAGATAAAGGACTTGGCGGCACCGAAGGTTTTGCATATGCAAGAAAAATGCTTGCCAGCCGCGATATCAGGCTCATCCTCGATTTTGTTCCGAATCACGTTGCTCCAGATCATAAATGGGCTTTTGAGCATCCCGAATACTTCATCCGAGGAAGTGAAGATGATCTTAAAAACGATTCCTCATCTTTTATTAGGGCAGGCCAAAATGTCATCGCGCTGGGACGCGATCCATATTTCCCCGCCTGGCCGGATGTCCTTCAGTTGAACGCATTCAATAAGGGGCTGCAGAATGCCGTGAAGGAGACTGTTTCAATAATTGCATCACAGTGCGATGGAATCAGATGCGATATGGCGATGCTGATGATGAATAAAATTTTCGAACGCACCTGGGGCGCCCGAGCCGGGGAAAAACCTGCCAGCGACTACTGGGAAAGGCTTATACCGGCGATAAAAATACAAAATCCCGACTTCAAATTTATCGCGGAATCCTACTGGGATCTCGAATGGGATCTCCAGCAGCAGGGCTTCGATTTCTGCTATGATAAGAGCTTGTATGACAGAATGGAGCACAACAATACAGAAAATGTCCGACAGCACCTTCTTGGAGAGATGTCCTATCAGGATAAGATGATCCGCTTCCTAGAGAACCACGACGAGCCAAGAGCCGCCTCCATTTTCAATTCACAAAAAGAAAAAATGGCCGCAGTAATTGTTTCAACTCTCCCGGGGGCAAAGCTTCTGCATGAAGGGCAGTTTGAAGGATTCAAGACAAGAGTTCCGGTTTTTCTCGGACGGCGTCCGGTAGAACAGCCCGACACTGATCTGCTGGGTTTCTATTACAAGCTGCTCAAGAAAGTTGAAAATGATGTTTTCCGAAACGGATGCTGGCGTCTCTGCAAACTTAGCGGTTGGCCAGACAATTGCAGTTTTCAGAATATTCTTGCCTATTGCTGGCAAAATGATTGCGATCGCTATTTGATAATAGTGAATTTCAGCGATCATCTGTCTCAGGCGATATTGAAACTTCAATGGGAAGATCTGCCAGGGAAAAACTGGTTCCTGTATGATGTCTTGTCGGCCGACCCCTACGAGCGCAACGGTTCCGAGATGATGGAAAAGGGACTTTTTGTCGAACTCAAGCCGTGGAACTGCCATTTCTTCAAGATAGAACAGAACTGAGTTTCGGAAGTAACACAGGCATTCTCCTGTCCGTCGTAGCCTCTTGGCGAAGTCGGATGCCTGTAGTTTTGAACTCATCCGGCTACGCCGGAACTTGTCGGAACGCCAGCAACTTGCTGGCATCTATCCGATATTGCCGGCAAGTTGCCGGCGTTCCTTAGAAGAATACAATTTCCCATAATATTAAATTTGCAGGCAGGAATGCCTGCATTACTAGCTTTGGTTTACCATTAATATGCAACTAACACAAATTCCGGAAAGTCATTTAGGTTTAGCAAATTATTTGTAATATGGAGCCTCATCTCTTTCCTGATTTTTTTTATCCTCTTCCAATTTCTCTAAAACCTCCTTGACGACTTTCGGATTTTCCTTTGTCAATGTTACTTCCTTGATCAAATTCTGATTGTCCCTGCATATAACCAATGTTCCCTTGGTAATGATTCCCGTCCAAGTGATGATTTCTTCCAACTTTATCTCCGGTTTCTCCGTGGATTTCAGATCATCAGACTTGGTTGGCGGGTTTGATTTATTTTTACTTAATTCAAGCTCCTGATCCGATGGTCCATATTTATCACGGATCTTTTTGATTTCATCATTAATTTGTTTACTGGGGTATCTCCTTGACTAAAGTACCCCCTACGGCTTGTGTTTTTCATGCTTGTTACGCAGGCCTTTTGAGATGGAACGGTACGTTGCCGGTG
>CAIQLG010000335.1 GCA_903872565.1 uncultured Lentisphaerota bacterium
ACAATTGAGATTGAAATTGATTCGAACGGTTCTCCGGTGGCAGCCAAGGAAGTAATTGACTCATTCCAGGCTAAAGACTTATTACATAAATGGTCTGAATCCTTTCTTGAAAATAATGTAAAGAATGGAACTGGTGAGATATCTGAAGAAGAACGCAAAAAAATGTTTGAGGAAAATAATATTAGAAAGATTATTCCTCTAAATCGTTTGCGCTGGCAAATTCATCCTAAAGCTCCTCTCGGAAAGATCCTCTATTTTACACGTAATTTAACTGATATGGAAAGATCTGAATTTGGGACTTCATATGGAATATTTATAGTCGGGGCTCCTAATTATGGCGGGAGAAGAATTCCTAGTCTCGATAAAATCGGTAAATCTGATTTTGAATATCGAGTTTGTGAAGATCGCAATATTCTCAGAAATGGCAAATCTTGGACAAAGGCAAATAATACTGAAACGATTGCTGACTTGATTATTAATAATCTTTCGAAAAATGATCCAGGGTTTGTAAATCTTTACTTTGAATTATCACCAACGGATACTTGGTCAGAGATTGAGGAGATTATGTTCATGTTCCTTCCAAAAATTGATAATATGCGAGGTTTATGGATAGGTGACAAAGATGGGAAAGTCATCTTGCATTTTCATGATATTTCTTTTTCAGTACGGAGTCAAACACCTTGACACATGCGGGCAAAGCGAGCAATGAGACATTGACACTTTCGTATTTATACGATGGCAATGGAAATATAATTTCTACGTGCAACCAGCACGGAGAAATTACTGCGAAACTCGCATATTCGCCGTTCGGGAAAAAGCTTTCCGGTGCCGATTTATCTTTCACATTCTCATCAAAAACAGTTGATGCATCAGGGCTTGTGTATTATGGCCTCCGATTTTATAATCCGGAAATGGGGAGATGGATGAGCAGAGATCCAATTGGGGAAAAAGGAGGATGTAATTTATATTTATTTGTTCGCAATAACCAGATGAATTATTTTGATCATATCGGTCTCCAATGTAGAGATTGCAGTTTGGAATATGAAACAAATATGAATATGGTTGATGCACTTTTACAAGGATGCAGAGAAGCTGTTGTAGACGAATCTAAAACATTATATAATTCGCTCTGGGATTCCGCTGAAAATACTTGGAAATTGGCAACGGAAAAGGCTGATGAAAGTTTAAAAAATATGCTAGACGTATGCAATAAAATAGATCGGAGTACTCTTCAGGGTACAATTGAATATGGGGTTTGCAAGACGGCGGCTTATACTGCTCATCATACTGCTATAACTGCCGCAGGAATAGCAATGTTTCTTGCTATAGTAGCAATTGGTGGTGAAATCACGGCATTTGAATTAGGAAGATATGCTAATTGTTCTTTAGAAAACCAAACAAACGTATTTTTAGTTAACCAATTACAACAAAGTTGTTGGGCGTCATATGGTTATGATAAACAAGGTTGTCCTTGCAAATCATTTAGTGACCCAATTATTATTTTATTTGAATGATGACCCTGTGTTTAGTATGCATGTTTTTAAAATATATGCGACCTCTCCATGCCCATGAAGTTTATATAATGTTACTTAATTTAATAGGAATTAATAATGGGGAAAATAATAAACATTTCTAAGTTAATGATTTTTTTAGGATCTTTACTTATTATCATCGAAATTTCTCTGAAATTCATAGATCCGAGCAACAATTTATTTAATCGTTTTTGTAATTTGCCTTTTTTATTGCCACCGACAAGAATGATGGGGATACTATTATTGTTATTTGGAATCAACATTATTTCTGTTGCGAGAACAATAAACAAAGATTAAGTAGTATTCACCATGTTAATTATTTAAAACTTATTTATAAGGATAAAAATGAAGAATATAATGTATGTCATATTCGGTCTTTTGTTGATTATCACCACATGTTTTGCTAAAGATGTAAAAGGTAAAACATATGTGTTCAATATTCCAGATGATGTAACATTTGAGACAAAAACGGACATGGAGTTTTACTCATTTAAATGGGGAAAGGATGCGTCTATTGCCCTTTTAATGTTTTACCCTTATCCAACTTCTACTTCCGAACAAATGCTTAAGCCTATGATTGAACTAATGGAAATTGGCTTTGAGGATCAAATGAAAAAGATGGCTGGAATTAAAGACATAAAAAAGACCAAACGAGATATTAAAGCAGGTGTGTTTTCTGGCGTTGAGATCGAATTTGCCGTCGTCTATGGAGATGGGAAAATAATCGAACAATACATGTTTTTAGTTTGGGATGGAGATCGTGCATGGAGCGGGCAACTTACAGCACCATCAACCGATGATATTAATAAAGCTCATACTATTCTGGAGAAAGCGAAGAAAATCTCGGACAGTGTAGTAGCACCCTCTTCTACCATTGATCCTAATTCTACTCGAAGTAAATAACGGGGTCGTAGATGGTGTTTTCCATAATTGTGCTCATTGATAAGAAATATGCCAGAAATGGGATTTAAAGTGGGCGTGAGTGAGTGAGTGATTGCAATCTACTTAAGACGGCAGAAGGAAATTTTACTATTTAGGATTTCTTTCACTTGGGGAAAATATATTTATGACAAAACACATCTTCATACTGTCGCTTATTTTCTGTGCCGTCTGCCAGTCGGCGGACAAGCCTCAGAAAGACAAGGTATCGTCCCCGCAATCAGCCAGGACTGAAAACAGTGCTGTTCTCGCGCTCGTGGACAAGGCCGAGAAACAGCTGACCGAGGGGAAATACAGAAAGGCAATCGAGATTCTGGAAAAGGCGTTGTCCGACGGGCGTCTGGCCGGCAATGCGCGGGGCCACGCATCGATGCTGCTGGCGAGGGCGCAGAGACTTGACGGAAGTCCGGGGAAATCCGTCCAGACGCTCCAGAAGCTCATAGAGACGAAGGATCCCCTGCACTATGTGGAACTTGGCGAGGCGTATCTGGCTCTTCTTGACTACGAGGAGGCATTGCGTTGCATTTCCACGTACAACATGAAAGAACCGCCCGACGTGCTTGTCCGCGCGCTGTGGGTACGGGCACGCGCTGAGTTCGCGCTTGGCGACCACCTCAAATGTATAGAGACCTGCAGGAGCGTATTGAGGGAAATTGAAAACTGCAAGAGGCGGACGGATTCCGACATACGGAATCTTGAGGAGTTTTCCGAGATAGGGAAACAGGCGCTGATACTTCTTGACAGGGCGCAGGAACTCTTCGACAGAAGGACATACGGGGAGGATTATGCGAACTATCGGAAAGCGCGCCGCGCCGACTTCAACGGCGAATATGATCTGGCGATCAAAAACTACTTGGAAATCCGAAGAGGAGTGCTTTTTCAGGCCGCCGCCCTGTTTACCGGCAAATGTCTTAAGGCCAAGGGGGAGGAAAAGGAGTCGCTTAAAAAGTTCAGGGAAATAACAGAAAACGATCCTTTGAGCCCCTACGCCGGAGAGGCGGCTCTGGAACTCGCGGAGGACATCTACGTCAAATCCGGCGCGGAAGAGGCGTTGAAGCAAATCGCATGGTTCGAAGGCTGGCTCGGCGAGACGGGCGACAAGGCGAGAGCAATGGAAATTTACAAATCCCTGCCGTTTATCGGGGGACAGGTCAGGGTTGTCACCGATAAGGGGATGATTGACACTTTGATTGAAGGGCTGGCCGATGGTTTTCCGCGCCCGCTCCCGGCTGTCTGCGCGAAAAAGCTGGGCCGTGAGCGCAGGAACGCCCTTGCCATATTGTGTCTGAAAGGAGCAAGCGGCGAACATGAGATGATTCTGCTGTGAAGGAACTTTTCACATGTCAGGCACGGGAGCAATTGCCGAGCTTATGTTATTTCTCCAATATTGCCAAAAAATAATTTATTGGTCATAGTCCGGTTAAAAACTCGTCTAATTTTATTTTGATTGTAGAAAAGGAACAAAAGGACAATTAAAGTCCTCAATGTCAAACAAGGAGAATGAATGGACTTTGACATTAAAAAGATAAATGGCCTTACAGAAGCTGAGGCGCTTTCGCGGCTTGAGGCCGAAGGACACAATGAACTTCCGTCCACGAAGAAGCGCAATATCCTTGCCATCGCACTTGATGTCGTCAAGGAGCCCATGTTTCTTCTGCTTGTGGCCTGCGGAATCATATATCTCATGCTTGGCGACATCGAGGAGGCGTTTATGCTTCTCGGTTTTGTCTTCGTGGTAATGGGCATCACTTTCTATCAGGAACGCAAGACGGAGCGGGCTCTCGAAGCACTGCGGGATCTTTCAAGCCCAAGGGCCAGAGTCATAAGGGATGGCGTTGAAAAGAGAATCGCAGGCCGCGATGTCGTGAGAGGCGATGTCATGGTTCTTTCGGAAGGTGACAGGGTGCCGGCCGACGCCAGGATAATCCACTGCATCAACCTTTCCGCCGACGAATCCCTTCTCACCGGGGAATCGGTGCCCGTGAGAAAATCGCAGGCGTCCGAAAAAAATACTGAATCCGTCCGGCCCGGAGGAGATGATATTCCCTACATATATTCCAGCACACTGATAGTCCAGGGCTACGGTGTGGCCGAGGTGATCTGCACAGGAATGAATACCGAGATCGGCAAGATTGGGAAGGCGCTTCAATCCCTGGAACAGGAAAGTACATTCCTCCAGAAAGAAACCGCAAAACTCGTGAAAAATATTGCAGTCATTGGTTTCATCCTGTGTTCGCTGGTGGTGGTGCTGTATGGCATCATCAATGCCAAATGGCTCGACGGATTCCTCGCCGGGATCACTCTTGCAATGGCCATTCTGCCGGAAGAGTTCCCGGTCGTGCTTACAATATTCCTCGCAATGGGGGCTTGGAGGATTTCCAAGAAAAACGTCCTGACCAGGCGGGTTCCCGCGGTCGAAACTCTAGGTTCGGCGACAGTGCTCTGTGTTGACAAGACCGGCACCCTCACGATGAACAAGATGTCGTTGTCAAAGCTTTTCTCCGGCGGAAAATTCTTCACGATCAAGACGGAAGCAGGCGAAAAGCCCAGTCTTCACGAGAGTTTCCATGAACTGATAGAATACAGCCTCCTGGCCAGCCAGATTGATCCTTTCGACCCCATGGATAAGGCGATAAAGGAGACTGCCGAAAAACATCTTGCCAGAACAGAGCATGTCCACGGGGACTGGAACCTGATGCACGAATATCCACTTTCAAGCGAGTTGCTCGCCATATCCAGAGTTTGGAAATCTCCTTCGAGTTCGGAATATGTGATCGCTGCAAAAGGTGCTCCGGAGGCAATAATGGATCTCTGCCATCTCGATGAGAACCGTAGAAAAGACCTGTCCGGGAAGATATCAGCCATGGCGGACGAGGGACTGCGCGTCCTCGGTGTCGCCAAGTCCACCTTCAACCTCGAGGGACTGCCTGTGATCCAGCATGATTTCAAATTCAAATTCATCGGACTCATCGGACTTTCGGATCCGGTCAGACCGACTGTCCCTTCCGCAATTCAGGAATGCCACGCGGCCGGAATCAAGGTCGTGATGATAACCGGCGATTATCCCGGGACGGCCGCGAATATCGCAAGACAGATCGGGCTTGATCATGACTTGGACATAATCACCGGTCCGGATATGGACGCCATGAGCGATGAAGAGTTGAAGAGCAGGATAAGGGATGTTCGCATCTTCGCCAGAGTGGTGCCGGAACAGAAACTGAGGATAGTCAACGCTTTCAAATCGAACGGAGAGATAGTCGCCATGACTGGTGACGGAGTCAACGATGCCCCTGCCCTCAAGGCCGCGCACATTGGAATCGCGATGGGCGGACGAGGCACCGATGTCGCCAGAGAGTCCGCCGCTCTGGTTCTTCTCGACGATGATTTCTCATCCATCGTACAGGCAGTAAAACTCGGGCGGAGGATTTATGACAATATCAAAAAGGCGGTCGCCTACATATTTGCCGTGCATGTTCCCATCGCAGGACTTTCGCTCATCCCAATTCTCCTGAAATGGCCGCTAATTCTGACACCTGTCCATATCGTATTTATGGAACTCATAATAGATCCGGCATGCTCTATGATTTTCGAGGCCGAACCGGAAGAATCGGACGTGATGAAACGCAACCCCCGCAATCCCAGGGAAAAGCTTTTCAACCGCAAAATGATCCTCCTGAGCCTCCTGCAGGGCGTAGTCGTGCTCATGATAGTCTTGGGCGTTTATTATGTCTCCATGCTGCGGAGCCAGGATGAAAACCAGGCGCGTGCGCTTGCATTCACTTCGCTCATAGTCGCCAATCTCGGACTGATAATGACCAACCGTTCATGGACCCGGACAATTTTTTCTTCGCTCAGGACTCCTAACACCGCCGTCTTCTGGGTCTTCAGCGGAGCAATAATTTTAATGGCGATAGTCCTCTTCGTTCCGTCTGTCCGGACAATATTCAAATTTTCATACCTTCATGCTATCGATATTATCATCTGCATAGCCGCAGGTATCATAAGCATAATATGGTTTGAGATATTGAAAGTCCTCAAGCTGGTACAGCCCTCCAGAAATTGAATATATCCAGAAGGGATTCAGTCACATTATTCTCTGGTAATGCATGGAATATGAACAGATTATTAATTGTCCAACTTGAAATGTTTTGAGAGTTAATTGTATCTTAAAAGGTGAAACAATGGGAAAAGATGTAAAAATTGTCAATGTGTTTGCGAGCGTGATTGTCGCAAGCCAGTGGCTACAGGCACCACTTTACTTCGGACTGATCGTGGCACAGGGCATCTATGTATATCAGTTCTGTACCGAACTCTACCATCTCATCTGCGGGCTCGGCGGATTCAAGTCACAGGATATAATGCTCCTGGTTCTTGGCCTTATTGATGTTGTCATGATTTCGAACCTGCTTATAATGGTGATTATCGGAGGATATCATACTTTCGTGGCAAAAATTCATTTTAGTGAGCAGAACCCGCCGGACTGGCTGGATCATGTGAACGCCAGCACCATGAAGGTGAAACTCTCGATGGCACTTATCGGAATCAGCTCGATACACCTGCTGAAATCATTCATAGAGATCGAGAAGCTTCAGAAGAGCGATGTCTGCATACAGATGGGAATACACCTCCTGTTCATTATTTCAGCCATAGGTCTTGCCTATGTCGCAAGGATGACTGATGCTCCACTCGTCTCCGAACACCGCCTTCATCGAAAGCCTGTAGAGGCAGAAAGTCAGGCAAAGGGTATTGCCGCCGATTGAGAGTTTAAGTCACAGTCATCCCACAGGATGACGGATTGATGGATTTTTGGATTACCC
>CAIQLG010000336.1 GCA_903872565.1 uncultured Lentisphaerota bacterium
AGGTGCTGGGTTTGTCCTGCATCCAGCAACGCCAGGGCGCTGGCTGTCTTCTCCTGGTTAGCCATCCGCCGAAGGGGTTCCCGCCACAGCTTGCCGTCCTGGGGGACGATACGTTCCACATTCCGGATCATCCAAGCCAGACGTTCCGCCGTGGGCGGCACTTTTTCTTCAGGATCGAAAGCGACGCGGATCACGGCGCCACATTGCGGCTTGTGATTCAGTCCCTCGGCCAGTTCAACCAGACGCTGCGGCCAGTCCCCAGGTCCTTGGGTCTTCAGCCACCCGAACACAGGCTGAACTCGTGAGACTTTACTGTTCGTCGTCGTCATTATATCTCTCCCTCCGTAAATCCCTGGTGCATAAGCGACTGGAACAGATGCTCGGCCTGGCGCAATGATTCCCGCTGTGCCATCCGAAACCGTTCATGTTCATTATGAAGGAATTTAGAAGAACTGACTTGCCTGTGCCGGTTTATCGTTTCATTTGGGCTGAATGTCATGGTGTCTGGAAAATAAAGTAAGGGGACAGTCCCGGTCTCTCCGTACCTGTTTTTCCCTATTATGAGCTCAGAGCAAAGCCCTTTGCACTTCTCTTCTTCGGACACCTTGTCATGCTCCCTTATATTCCTGTGCAGGAAGGCCACTATATCTGCATCCTGTTCGAGGGTGCCCGTTTCTCCGAGTTCGCTGAGGCTTGGCCTGGCATCTCGGCGCAGTTCAGTGTCTTTGTCCAGTTGAGCGAGGACAAGAATTGGCGTGTCGAGCTCTTTTGCCAGCGTCTTTATTTCTGCCGAGACAAGTGAAGGTTCGCCCTGTCCTGTTTCTGACTTGCTGGCAGTTGGGACGCGCATAAGCTGGAGATAGTCTATTATCATCAGGTCAATATTTTCGTCTCTCTTCAGTCTTACGGCTTTTTCCTTCAGCACTTCGATTGTGATGGATGGAGCCGAATCAATTAAGATTTTCGCCTTCATGATTGAAGTGGCCGCATGCGTTATCTTGTTCCAGTCAGACATCTTGCCGATTTTTGATAGTTCCATTTCAGGAATATTTGCAACGGAACACAGGAGCCGTCGCGTAATCTGTTCACCGGTCATCTCCATGCTGAACATTGCCACGGACAAAGGATGTTCTTTCTTTAGAGCAACTTCGGCCAGCAAGCTGAGTGCGAATGAGGTCTTGCCCACCGATGGTCTGCCAGCGATAATGGTCATCCTGCCACGCCCCATCATTCCGGCAATCTTGTCAATTTCCATAAATAGTTTCATCTTCAACCTCTCTTTATGCTTAAGTAGTGATTCTTCTGAATTCATCACATTCTCCTTTCATTTATAACATTTTTCCGTAAGCATGTCCCTTGCTATCTTGTCGGAGGGAATATCACGGATAACTTTTGAAGATACCATAAGCCTGTACATTGCCCCCTCGAGTAGCCGAACGCTTTTCTTAATATGCCGTGCAAAAAGTTTTAGGGTCTTATCGTCAAAGCTTGTTCCTTCCCGCTCCTGGATTTTCCGAAGTATTGCCAGCCTGAGATCAAAGCCGGGGGGATGAATTTCCGCAACGATAATTCCGTTGATGGTGTCTAATAGATTCTTGTGCAATAATTTTATATTTTTAGGGATGTAGCCCCCAATTATGGTCAGCTTTCCATGCTTGATCCGTTTTTCTATGATGGGTCGCAAATAATCCTGCAGGCAAGCCATCTTGTTGAAACGGGAAAAGTCATCAAGGATGAAACAATAAACATTGTTTTCATAATATTTTCGAAGTTCAGCGGTCGTATCATTCTTTAAGCTCCTGACAAATTGAGTCAAGAATTCATCCGCATTTATGTATATGACTTTCTGTCTCGGATGTTTTTTCCCAATCTTCCATGCAATTGCCTGGATTAGGTGCGTCACGCCCAATCCTGGTTCTTTGTTGCAAATATAAATTGCTTTGTCTTTGCTGCGGCAACTTGTAATTCTTTTTGCTAGCTTGAATGCCGATTCATTTGCCTTGCCGACGACAAATGTTCCAAACGTCAAATGCTTATTCAGGCTCTTCTGTAAATTCTTATTCTTCATAATCTACCTTCAATAATTTTGTCGTTGGAGATAACGAAAATAGTTGGCCTCCATATACGCCATCCTGTATGCGAGCAGGGCATGGTCTGCGGCGTGCGATTTCGGGGAGCAGTGTATGGCAGAACTTTCAAGCTTTTTCCAGACCGCCTCGGCTTCCTTCTCCGGAATGCCACCATTGTCCATGCAACCTTTTAAAAACTTATCATGTTGCATTTTGACTTCCTCAACTTTTTTCTTTCCGATGGCTCTTCTGATTATGTCAGCTTCTGCGAGTGTGCTGTCCGCAAGTGTGTGGACAATCTGAATGAACTGATCCCTGTATAGCAATACGCCGTAAGTCATGCCGAGTATCATCCTGAGTTCATCATGGGCATATTCAATATCTTTCGGGCACTTCTTCCAGGCGATATAGGCATCAAGCTCCTCGTCTTTGTGGCCGGGGTAAGAGAATGCGAATACCGCAGTGAGCTCCTCGATGTTTTTCGGGCGTATCCTCATGCACAGCTCTTCGCAATAGGGAGATCTGAGTTTTCCGATTCGTCCCTTGTCTCCCGAGAACAGCAGTTCATACGTCCGCCTGTCGTCGAGAGGGATCTTGTCTATGCTGAAACATGGATCGATGTCCATCCCTGAAATTTTAAGAAGTTTCGAGTAGTCCCAGAGATCGGGTTTCCAAAGAATATCCATCAGGAGAAGGCCGAAATCCTCGCATTCGGAAGGTGTATATTGAATCACGGGGTTGATATCGTGTTCATATCTCAGAGGAACGATGGAGGACAATATGCTTCCTGAAAGCGCCATTGTGGCAATATGTGTAGATTCACGAGCTATTTTTCCGATGAGGCTTTCGGCAATATTTCTAATTATGACGCCACGATATTCAGTCTTCAGGAAATTCCCTATCCTGGGAAAACGGGCGCATATGGAGTCCAGGTCTTCATTCGGACGTCTGATGTCCGGAAAATAATCCTCTATTGCACTGTAATAAATGTCAAGATCGAGCGCCTTTGCAATATCCAGCATAAGCTCTCTCGTCTTGTATTTTCCGTAGACGGATACTTCCGCCAGCCTGTCGGCACCATATCTGGTCCGCATATGTTCGACAAGTTCGGCATTATTACGCTCCTCGCCTGTCGTGAAAAAGCATTTCTCCCTGCTGTCCGTGTCCGGATTGAACTTCGACTCGAAGACAAGATTGTATTTGAAAGGGTCAATGTCAGTAATCCGCAGAAGATACGCCACCATGCTCGATGTTCCCCATCCTCCAGGATGGCGGATGAAGCCTCTGCTCTTCGCGTGGTCGTTCACATCCAGCATGAAAAGCAGTTCGTCAAGCATATCCATCTTCTCAAATACATCAAGTTCGTGATCCACCTGCTCCATTACAATTCCTCGGACAGTTTCGGTGAAATCGGCGTCAATGTCCTCGAGGGCGTAAAATTCGGCCAGCCCCGCAATGCACTTGTCCCTTATCCATTCCTTCTTGGGCACTTGCAGGTCAAACCTGAATAGCTTTCTGCCTTTCCCGTCAGGCGGAAGTTCTACCTTGCACCGTTCCGCTATTTCCAGCGTGTTTTCCAGAGCCGTAGGCGCATGGTCGAACATCCCGGACATCTCCTCGGCACTCTTGAAATACAGGTCGTCAGTGGGAAGCGTACGCGCTCCTGGGTCATTGTATTTATTCCCGTCCCCGATAAGCGTATTGACGCAGTGTGCCACATAATCCTCCTTCCTCATGTGATAGACATCATTGGTCGCAACAACAGGCACCTTGAGTTCATCCGCAAGTCCAAGTAGAATGTCATTGATTTCCCTGGCTCCCGGCAGGTCGATGTTCGACAGTTCAAGATACAGATTATTCGCTCCCAAAACGCCCTTCAAATTGGAAAGATCCCTCCTCGCTTCCCCTATCGAACCCTGGGGTTTGGCATCATACTTTTTGGATTGGTCGCCAGAATAGGATGGATTTGTGTTGGAAAGATGGTAGCATATTTCGCTTCTCCATCCGCCCGCCAGCACGATTATGCCATCCGAAAAATCCCCAATGTCGCTGTGATTCATATTCCCATTTTTCCGGGAACGCTGCAGGAGGCGGCAGAGATTCCTGTATCCAGCATTGTTCTCCGCCAGCAGCACCAGCGGGAATCCATATTCGTTGAGCGGAGATTCTTCCCAGGTATAGAAGGGACCTCCTCCCCGGAAGAGCATCTCGCAGCCGATGATCGGTCTGATCCCGGAATCCTTCATTGTCCGGTAGAACCTGTAGGCTCCGGCCATTGTCAATGTGTCGGTCAATGCCACAGCCGGCATGGAGAATTCCTTTGCAGCCGCAGCGATGTCTGGAATCCTGCAGATTCCAGGAAAGAGTCCCAGCCTGGAAAACAGACTGTACTCCGAATGAAGATGAAGATGTACAAACTTGCCTTTCATGATTTCGGCCTTTCTATTTTTAATTTATGTTCTTATATTTCTTGCATAACACGACATAAGCTTGCATTCTAAACATAATGTAACACGTAATATATATAAGTCAAGCAAAATTCCTGTTTTCCAAAAACTAATATTTCTTTTATGCTATGCTTGACAATGTTAATTTATATGATATATCTTAAAGTATCATGTAACATATAATATGCCTGACGGCATTTGGAGATGGAATGAGAAAGAAGGAAAACAGGGAGCCGACAAGGCTTAGATCGTTGCGCATGCCAGAGAGGCTTTTCGATAAGGCCGCCGCGGAGGCGTCGAGGCAGGGGGTAGCATTCAACACATTCGTGGTAAACGCCGTGCGCAAGGCTTTAGGAGAAGATGACGGTTCAGTCCAGCTCCTGGACGCCGTGGCGAAGTGGCTGAAAGCAAAATATCCGCCGCTGAAGGCTTTCCCATTGAATGTGACACTGGAGGTATTCCATCATATCCGGGACGACAAGAAACTGAGGACTCTATATGACGGTATTGTCCTCGACAGAAAAGGGGACAAGAACTACGATGCCCTAGTCCCCCTGCACAAGAACATCGGCCTGCTAGTCAAGACCCTTCTTAACGCCAAAGTCATAGGCAGGTCTTTGCCATTGGATCCGGAAGAGAATCTGATAAAGACGTATTCATTACTGAAAAAACAATGAGTGAGAGGAGAATTTATTATGGATGAGAAACACATGAAAATGGTGATTGAACAAATAGCTGAGTTGTATTTAAAATGCAACAATAAACAGGAAAAGTGTTTTCCCCCGACAGCTTTGTTTAATGAAACTTGGATGCTTAGACTTATCCTTGACTGGTTTAAACAAAACAATGATAAAACTACGGATGAACATTTTCTTCATTTTTCTGAGACAGCGAAATGGTACTCGGAACCTTTACTTCCAACGCCTTTTATAAGAATCAATAAGCCTGAGCACCGGACAAGTGCCGACGCAATTCTTGGAGAGTGGGAATCTGACGGAACAAAGGAAGGAATTAAAATTCCTGTCAAGGCAAAACAGTTTTTTGTCCTGGAAGCCAAGATGAACAGCGGATTGTCAAAAAGCACAAAAAATACTCAGGAAGAAGGGTACTTGCAATCATCGCGAACGATCGCATGCATGATTCAAATGCTATATGACAGAAATGGAGGAAGTGAGAAAAATACCGAAGACAACATAAAAGTCGCTTATTATGTAATAGCCCCTGAAGAGAAGATAAAACATATTAAAGGTCAGATGCTCCAAAACAGTTTGTCTGATAATAATGGATCTGATCCACAAATACGTTCCGTGATAAAAACTCAGGTCGAATGTCGAGTTAAAGGTTCTGAAGGTTCTGACAGCGATTCCCTGAAAAATGAATGGCTGCCATATTTAAACAATAGTATCGGCGCTATCCATATTGGCTTAGAAACCTGGGAGGATATTTTGGACTACATTAAAAACATTGATGCGGACAATAATTATGATGGATTATCTTTCTTTTATCAAAAGTGTATTGAGTATAATTTACGGGGGAAATCCGTATAAACCTCACCATCCACCATTCAGCATCTGAAATCGGCGGCAACTGCATCGAGATAGAATCGGAAGGTCATCGCCTGATCCTTGACATCGGCCAGCCGCTTGACAAGGAAGGCGAGACTGTCAGGGAGAAAAAGCTTCCCGCCACTCTCGACATTTCAAAGCCTGTTGACGGACTCATAATCTCACATCCGCACCTGGATCATTTCGGCCTGCTCTCCCAAGTGCCTCAAGACTGGCAGGTGTGGAGCGGCAAGGCGACAGAGAGCATTATAAGATTCAACTGCGAATACAGCAACCAACCGCTTGTTCGAGAATTCCGCAACTTCGAGAACAAGACACGATTTATTTCCGGAACGTTCACGGTTACTCCTTTCCTAACGGATCATTCCGCGTTCGACGCCTATATGTTTCTTGTCGAGGCCGGAGGGAAAAGACTGTTCTACTCCGGAGACTTCAGGATGACAGGCAGGAAAAAATATCTTGTCGAGAAGATTATTTCCCGTCCGCATAAAAATATTGACGCCCTCATAATCGAAGGCACCAATCTCGGACGAGAAGACAAAAAGAAATACTGGGACGAGGAAAGGATTGAGCAGGAATTCATAAACCTGATAGACAGGACCAGCGGTCGGGTATTTGTCACATGTTCGGGACAAAACATCGACAGGCTGGTGTCCATCTACAAGGCCGCCAAAAAGTCAGGAGTTCCATTCATAATTGACACCTACACCGCAAAGGTGCTGTCGATAGTGAACAAGCACAGTTCGAGCATCCCCACAGCAGACCGGAAGGAAATAAAAATGCTGGTCTCCTCCAGGCTGCATGTGAAGTTCGATAAAATGGGCGACCTGGTTTTCATCAGCAACATTTGCGATGAGAATAAAGCCCTCGGCATTAGTAGTCTTATGAAACGCAAGGGGAAATCCGTGATCCTTATAAGGGATTCGATGGTTCCCGATTTCCAGGATAAAGGATTCCAGCTTTCACACGACGATGCCTGGTGCTGGTCCATGTGGAATGAGTACCAGAAAAAGGACAGCAACAGGCAGATAATGGAATGGTTCGCATCTGCCGGGATAAAGCCGCAGTCAATCCATACCAGTGGGCACGCTTCCGATACTGAACTGCACAGGCTATGCGATTCAGTGAATGCCGCCAAGAACATAATTATTCACTCGGATGCTGGCAGCAAAGTAAAGAGTGAATTCCCAAGCTCGGTCATGCTCAAGAACGGCGAGTCAATGATGATTTGACTTTAGATGACACCTGTACTATTTGAGACAGAAATTGATACTAAAAAAGGAGCATAAGACATGAGTCATTCACTTCATCTTGCCGTCGCTGAGGAAGTTCGTCAGCGACTTGACAGCCGGTTCGAACTTGTTCGGGATCCAGCGTGTGGCGGAAAACATCATCTCCCACTGTTTGTAGGTGAGCACAAAGCCCGTGACACGCGCATGTGCTGTGTTGACCTAATGGTGCTGCAGTCAGGAAAAGTCCGTGCAATCGTTGAGATAGAGGAGTCGGGGTTCCTTCCGACCAAGATATGCGGGAAGTTTCTTCAGGCGACCCTTGCAACGCATTTTATTCATTACTCTCGTTCAGAGGGAGTAATTCCATACGCCGACAAGGTTCTCTTTATTCAGGTTCTCGATGGCTCGAGATGCCTTAAGCCGAGTACCCGGAAGGACTCGCAGGCGAAACTGATTGAGAAACAGATACGGGGTATTTTGCCGCTCTACGGAATCACGCAGTACCAGCTGGTCTTTGTCGCTGGCAAGAACGATAAGCAAGGTTTAGCTTCCGTTGGTGAAGCTATAGCCTCGCAAATCTTCATTATATAGAGAATAAAAAAATGGCGAGCCAATAAAGATTTGACACCAGTATACAATGGTAGGGCTTGTAATAAATAAACTTATAGACGGATTATCCTGAGAATTCCGTAGTATCCTCAGAAACCTTTGCATGTTGTATTGGATTTGCTGAGTTTTTTGCGTCAGGACTATCTAAGGAGTGTATGAAAATCAAAATCCATTTTTCCCTATCGCCCAGTCGCATTACGCTTCCAAATATGTACATCAATAGCTTTACCGTTCAGCTTATGTTTGACAAGATTCTTACCAATAAAAGCATATTCAATAGTCGCGTCGGTTAATTCCTTTTTGCTTCTTAACTTATAAAACTCTCTCGGTGCCAAAATGACCTTTTTGATCATCAAAGAGAACTTGATTTTAAAAAAGAAAGTCTTCTCGAACTCAGCCTCGATGGCTTCCCTGATAACTTTAACGGAATCTGCATATCCATTGATCTGCTCGATGATCTTAGACATTTTTTCGCTGGTCTTATCCTTTTTAAGTTCGATGAGAAAGAGATTATACTCTTTGTCATAGCCCATCAGATCAACGCACTTACCACGTGAATTACCCTGTTCAAGTGGAATCTCGTAACCAAAGAGGTTAATCATGGAGATATTTGTTTTTGAACGTACTATGCGTAACTGCTTATTTAGGAAAAGCACACGCTGGATGTTTGCTTCGCTCTCGATTTTTTCAGCCACTGGTTTTCCATGAAAACACCCAAATCTAAAGTTTTCTCTTCTTAACATACCCCCCCCCCTTTTTTTTTGCGTTGATTGAGAAATTAAATTTTAATATTAACATGACTATAGCCGATTGAAAAACATAAATCAAAGACATGAAAGAAAAAGTGTGAAAAATCCCTTACATTAACCTTGTCTAAATCGTCGGTGTGTACGGTTCATGGCGAGACATAATGCAGCAGACCTATAATACGCTCCGGACGCTCTCATCTGACCCCGCATGCGCATGAAACAGATTTTCTATTTCCGGCAATACCCCCGGCCAAAGCCATCAAACAAAATATCCTTCGCATACCCGCGTAACTTGAAAACAAGCGTCCGGAGCGTCCGGAAAGCTGGGAGCCGCAGGGGGCGATTATGGCTCAGAAAAGTGAACCCGGGTACACTGGTCAGCTTCAATCGTCAGGATTTCCTGAGGATTACCCATCCGGCAACTTCTGCCTCTTTTGATGCAGAAGTCCGAAGTCCCGCCTTTACTAAACTTCTGGACAACCTTGCCCAGATGTTGCTTTCCCCTCCAGCATGTCCCGAGAAGTAGGGACAGGTTCCGCCCACCACCCCTTAATCTACAGGAACCTGACAATTGGCCGCCTATTTCCACAGAATATCGCCTTTCTGGACGCTTTTGGACGGAGTTTGGACGGACTATTTGGCCTTCCGTCCAGAGTTATATCCCTTATTATAAAGCTGTTACAGCAATTCTGGACGGATGGACGGAATAATCCGATTACGCACGGAAGGATTTCAGAGCGGAATTTTCCAGATGAAAGCAATATGCTAAAAGTCCGTCCAGTCCGTCCAAGATCAGGGCAGTCCTGGATAAGTCCCGGCTTAATCCGACATATCCCGAGTTTCGGGGACAGGCCGCCGGCAGCTTCGCTCCCCCAGCTTAAATTCCCCACGAAATTAGGGTATAATATACTGAAGGTGCTTTTAGCCTTGGACTTGAGCACTTCCACCCGTTTCTCACCCACCTAAACAACTAACCCCGAAAGGAACCGCGATCATGGACATCAACAGCTATATCATCCACCGAATCCCCAAGTCCGACGGGACACTTCGTGTCATTTATGAACCAGTTCCAGAACTTAAGCTCAGGCAGAAGGGCGTTTTGCGCTGGCTCCTTGCAAGGGGCATATCGGCAGGGAAATACGCCCACGGCTTCGTCAGAGGCAGATCAACAGCAACGAATGCCGCAGTACACACGAACAAACGTGTCATACTGAAGGCCGACCTCAAGGACTTCTTCGGCACAACGAAAAGCTCGGTCATAAAGAGAATCCTCATGAAAGAAGGAATCTCGAAGGATGTCGCAGACGAGATCGTCGAGATATGCACGCTGAATGGCGTTCTAGCCCAAGGACCTCCCAGCAGTCCGTTTCTCAGCAATCTTGTCGGAAAGCACATGGACTACCGCATTGCAGGTCTCGCCGAGAAATACGATGCCGCATATACACGCTATGCCGATGACCTGTGTTTCAGCTCGGACAATCCGAAGTTGAACCACATCTTGCCGGCACTTGAACATGTCGTTAAACGTTGCGGGTATACATTGAACGACAAGAAGACCCGCATCATGCGCTCAGGCAGGAGGCAGACGGTCACAGGCCTTGTTGTAAATGCGAAGGTCAACATTCCCAGGACTCTCAGGAAGAACACGAGAGCCGCAGTTCACAA
>CAIQLG010000337.1 GCA_903872565.1 uncultured Lentisphaerota bacterium
CTGTTATATAATAAGTGCTACATTTGCTGGCTGTTATTATGGCTTTTACCAAGGAACGAATGAGGAGCATATCCAAGGATATGTAACGATTGAGTGACGCAGGAAAAAGGCGGAAGAGCGCCAGCCCTCCGGGGCGGGGCGCCAGGTCATCGGATACTGCGTTGTTCCTCATTCATCCCGACTCCTCCCTATATGGAGGTCGGGACTCATTCGTTTCTCCTTGTCTACGATGGCCTGGCACTCCCGCCAAATTGTAGTACTTATTATTTAACAGTCCCTTATCTTGAAGTCTAAAGTCTTTCGACCGTGAATCCGCCATCAACAATTATCACCTGGCCTGTAGAATAGGAAATGTCTCCCCTGGCCATCATTGATACGGCCTTGCTTATGTCTTCAGGAAGACCCCAGCGTTTCTGAAGAAGTATACCTTCCGCGATGAGCTTGTCATATTTTCCCTTCACAGCAGAAGTCATGTCCGTCATGATTATCCCCGGACGAATCTCATAGACGTGAATGTTGAATTCTGAAAGCCGGACGGCAAAGAGTTTTGTCGCCATGCTTACACCCGCCTTAGATATGCAGTATTCACCACGGCTGACAGATGCGACATTCGCGGACATTGACGATATGTTGATGATGGAACCCTCGAATCCACTGTCTGATTTCTGTTGTTCAATCATCCAATTTGCGACAAGCTGGGTGAGGAAGTAAGGCCCCTGAAGATTGATTTTCATTACACGTTCATAGCTTTCCTCGGACGCTTCAAGTATGTCGGCCCTGACTGCAGGTGCAACTCCGGCGTTATTGACAAGGAGATTCAGGCGCCCGAAAGTTTTTTTGACTTCGTCCTGCATCCTTCCTCGGTCGGCGGCACTGCTGATGTCGCACTTGCAATATAGGACTTCCACTCCGGTTTTTCGAAGATTCCCGATGTTCTCGGCGACTTTCTGCTCATCCTGGATGTCGGCTATGGCGATGTCGAAATTTTCCCTTGTCAGTCCAAGGGCTATGCTGTACCCGATTCCGCGTGCTCCCCCCGTGATTAAAGCAACCTTTTTCATAAGCTTCCACTCCTTTCATATTTCTTATTTTCCCGATGGCCTTGCGGGCCTTTCCTATTTCATTTTCGGGACATCCACCCAGGCTCTCTTCTTACAGGACTCGAGCCCAACTTCCGCAAGCTGAACGCCCTTGGCGCCTTCAAGGAGGGTCCAGCGGAATGCGTCCCCGCACACCACATGTTTCAGAAATTTCTCCCATTGTGTCTTGAATGCATTGTCATAGGCCACTGTGTCTGGAACGGCAGTCCAGCCTGTGTAAAAGTCGATAGGATTATCCATGTCGGGGTTCCATACGGCTTTCGGAGTTCCTGCGGCCGCCTGAAAAAGACATTTTCTGAGACCCGCCACGGCGGATCCCTTTGTACCATCAACCTGCATGGTCAAGAGATCATCTCTGCGGACCCTCACACACCAGGATGAATTAAAATTTGCAATTATCCCGTCTTCCAACTCGAAAGTCGCGTAAGCCGAATCATCGGCGGTACATTTGTAATCCTTCCCCTTCTCATCGCGTCTTTTCGGAATATGGGTTGTGACGAGACAGGACACCGACTTTATCTCTCCGAACAGATTGTCAATCACATAGCGCCAGTGCGGAAACATGTCGAGTACCATGCCGCCACCATCTTCTTTTCTGTAGTTCCACGACGGTCTCTGTGCCGGAATGGTGTCCCCTTCAAATACCCAGTATCCGAATTCTCCTCTGACAGAAAGAATCTTTCCGAAGAATCCGGAATCTACAAGCATTTTCAGTTTCAGGAGGCCCGGAAGCCATAGCTTATCCTGGACAACACCGTTCTTTACTCCGGCTTTTGTTGCAAGAGTGTAAAGTTCAAGGGCTTCTTTGCTGTTGACTGCGATCGGTTTTTCGCAGTAGATGTGTTTTCCGGCTTCAATGGCTTTTTTCACGGCTTCGACACGCCGGTCAGTTGTCTGCGAGTCAAAATAAATCTCATAGTTCGGATCTTTCAGGACAGAATCAAGATCCGTGGAATATTTTGTGACTCCGGAAAGTTTGACAAGTTCCTCAATCTTTGCCTCGTTCCTGCCGATCAGTATCGGATCTGGCATGATGGTTTCAGTGTCGGAAATTTTCACACCCCCCTGTCTTATGATTGCCACTATTGAACGCATGAGATGCTGGTTCGTTCCCATACGTCCCGTCACACCGTTCATGATGATCCCGACTTTGCGCTCTTTCATTCATATCTCCTTAATAACTTCATAGTTCCTGATCCGCTGAAAATAATAATGTCTCGAAATTCCACCCCACTTCTTTTTATCCTTTTCCATCACTTTTTCAGAGTTGATTTTATTGGACATGGATATATTTTTTATTGAAAATTGGAAAACCCCGTCCTCTGGGCGGGGTCAGAGACCGTTAGGGTTTGCCTAATGGTCTTCTCACGGTATATACTATTCTCGAACTGTTCCCGCAGTATCGAGAAAGGATATAACCGTGAGTAGATTTC
>CAIQLG010000338.1 GCA_903872565.1 uncultured Lentisphaerota bacterium
AAAAGGCATTTTGAAAATTATGAATGCATTATTTTCTGCATATCTTCTTGATTTGCAACAATCCAGCAATCCATTTATCCAATAATCCATGGGACGATACTGCCCCTTTTTTGCAATATTTATTGCTTCTTTCACGATCTTCTTGGCTTGGCACTCACACTTTTCGCAGGTTTGTTTGACGTAGCCAATAGCCTGATCCGTCTGCCCCCTGCTGCGTAGTTTGTCATCGCCGATTAATGCGCCCGCCGCTTCCTCTATGCGTCCCTTCACTACTTCTGCTGAACCTTTCATGATGTAAACTCCTTTTTGTTTTTTACGAATTGTCTCATAATAGCCTCGATATGTCTTTGGTTAAAAAAAGGAGAAGGGCCGGCGTTCCATGGTGGAGAGCGCCGGCCCTTTGAATTTCTGCCCGGGCCGATCTGTTCAGCGGCTCCATGTCTTGCTGGTGCTGTTCTTCCGCAGTATCTCGACAGTGCTGCTAAATATCATAGTTTCGACGGCCGTAGGCACTTGCAGTTGAATCTGCATCTGGTATGAGGTCGGTGCGCCAGGATCATTGAGCGGAATATTGGTGCCCGCGATCCTGGAAGCCAGCATTGTGAAGGTGTGATTATTGTTGTCAATTATGAAGCTGGTGATTCCTGGGGCTTTGCTCTTATAGGTCCACTTTGCGCCACTGCCAATCATCTGTGCGAAGATTATAACGGAAGTGGCATCCCCGATCTTGATTGTGATGTCGCCGGTGGGGGCAACCTCTCCGCCGCCATCGGCCTCTATCACACCCGTGACCTTGACGTTGAACACGTCACCGCCCTGCTGTTTCTGCTGGTTCACCTGGGTCTTGTTGCAATTGTACAAGCCGGTGAGAGTAATGTTCGATGTGCTGTTGAATGTGAGACTGGAGGCCTTGTCGATCTTGGTCGAACATGGGCACTCGAATGTGCCGAGCACAAGCGGAATATCCAGTCCCGCTCCTTCGATTGTCAGGCGCAGTGGCAGATCGTACAATATCATGGCCGTCGTGTTTGGCACGCCTATCGCAGTGCGCAGGTCCAACCCCTTAATGTCAAATGAGTAGGAACCGTGCAACCAGTCGAACTTGAACTTGTAAGTGATGCCATTGATCACGCCGGAGGCCTTGCCGTTCGAGTCCATGGCCACGGCGGGCATCAACTGAATGCCGCTGACGCGGAGCACCGCGGTTGCGCCGGTCAGTTTGCTGGAGCCTCCGCGCGGGTTGATCATGCCGCTGATGCTCAGCCTGTCGTCGGAGATTCCGGCGGCGTGCTTGGCCCAGTTGATGCTACCCCTCATCTTCGAGAGATACATGCCTCCATCATCCTGTGGCAGAGTTGCGATGTCGCCGTTGAATGCGACCTCGGCACTGAATGCCAATGCCCTGCCTTCCATCGTGCTGCTTGTATTCATAGTGATTGATTGGTCGGCCATGATGGTTCCTTTGAATACGGAAGACGTGCCAAGAACAGCCGAAGTGCCTACCTGCCAGAAAATGTTTCTTGCCCGTGCACCGCCGGCAAGTATGACCTTTATCCCGCTGCCCACCTGAAGATCTTGCGCGCACTGGAAGATCCAGACATCGTTCGGGCCACCAGTAAGAGTTACGTCAGATCCAGTTATCAAAGCGCTAGTTGTGAATTTATATAGGCCGGGGACTAGGTTCAGCCCGCCGATATTACCACCATTCGGATTAAGGAAGGACCCTGTCGGTACTGGTGTACGTCCGGCGGCGTCGTTGTACGCTATTGTCAAATAGTCCTTGGCCGCTGTCAACAGTACAGGATCGACGACCGAACCTGCAGGCCCGCTGGCATCGACCGCATAAATTATCCCGTTCACCTGAGCGTCTGTCACCCCTATGGCTGATCCGGCGATCGGACTTGCTCCGACATCCCCATTGATGGTGCCACCACCTGTCGAGGTGACTGCGGCTCCGGCAAGAATGACAAAATTTACATTCGAACCAAGATCCACCGGCGCTAACGTGCTCGAAGACGATTTGAAGACCGTCACTGTGTAGTTCTGGATTGAGAAATCTTCAGCCGTGACCGGATAAAGAACTGGATTTGTAAAGTCCTGGACAACACCGGAAAGCGGGTTGATCTCTGCAAGCGGGCTTACACTGATCGTCGGAACAAGTGCCGTCAGATTAGTGTTGAAGGGTACAGTCACTGCGACTGTCTTGGTTTCTTCATCAACTCTGCCATTTCCCAGAATTTTAAATGATGTGATAGCCTTTCCCGAAGAAGCGGGAGCTTTAACGACTATCACAGTGTAGGTGACCACCGTAATTCCGTCCTGGGCCGTGATTACCAGCTTGTTGCCATAGACTACAGGGTTCGCTATCGTTGCGCTGTTCCAAGTCTGGTTTGGCTCGCCCTTTACCAGTGCGGCGAGGAACGCCACCTTGGATGTGTTGAACGGAACTCCAGAAATAGTTTTCGCACCGGCGGCGACGCTGACCGAATATATTGCGGATGTGACCGTGGCGATCCTGCTGGCAGATAATTGGAGTACTGTGAGAACAAACGGCTTCGTGGCGATTGCCATGCCTTTGGTGAGTGTCGCTGTAAAAATCACAGTTGCATCCCCGGATACAAAGGTGGGTCTGTTTATTGTCTGTCCATTGGTTGAAACTACCGCAGGCGTGCCGGACGACCATGTGATAGTGGAAGCATTTACAGAACCTATTGATGGCAATGGATTTGTGAGGGCAACAGTGATGTGCGCCAGATCAGGATTTGATCCCCTCATCATTGAATCAACAAGGGCGGCCTTGTCGGCTTCGGCTTTAGCTATGTCAGGATTGACATCAACCGTCACAGTATATGTGACTACTGTTGTTCCGTCCTGGGCCGTGACTACCAGCTTGTTGCCGTAAACAACGGGGTTTGCTATCGAGTTGCTGTTCCAGGTTTGATTCGCCTCGCCTTTCGCCAGGGCGGCGAGGAATGCCACCTTGGATGTGTTGAACGTAACTGCGGCAATAGTTTTCGCACCGGCTGCGACGCTGACCGCATATGTTGCGGATGTGACTGTTGCGATCGTGCTGGGAGGCAGTTTCAGTACTTTGAGCGTAAACTGCTTAGTGGCGATAGCGGCACCCCTGGAGAGTGTCGCTGTAAAAATGACAGTGGCATCGCCGGATGCATAGACAGGCCTGTTGATAGTCTGCCCATTGTTCGATACGACAGCAGTCGTGCCGGACGACCATGTGATCGCCGAGGCATTTATGGAACCGCTTGATGGCAAAGGTTTCGTGAGGGCGACCGTGATGTGCGCCAGATCAGGATTCAATCCTCTTATCATTGCATCCACCAGCGCGGCCTTGTCGGCTGCGACTTTCGCAATGTCAGGGTTGGCATCAACCGTCACAGTGTAGGTCAATGCTGTTATTTCATCCTGGGCCGTGACTACAAGCATGTTTCCAGAGACCACGGGATTCGATATTGCCGAGCTGTTCCAGGTCTGGTTCGCCTCGCTTTTCGCCAGGGCGGCAAGAAAGACCACCCTGGATGTGTTGAACGGAACTGCAGTAATTGTCTTCGCACCTGCACCGATGCTGACAGTGTATGTTGCGGATGTGACTGTGGCGATATCGCTTGGAGGCGACTTCAGCACTGTCAATGCAAATGGTTTCGTGTCGCTTATGACGCCTTTGACAAGTGTGGCTGTAAAAGTGACAACCACGTCGTTCGAAGTGAAGGCAGGCCTGTTTATTGTCTGTCCGTCATCCGAAACTACCGCAGGCGTTCCGGACGACCATGTGATAGTGGAAGCATTTACGGAACCGCTTGAGGGCAGGGGGTTGGTGAGGGCTACTGTGATGTGCGCCAGATCGGGGTTAAATCCTTTGATGTCATTGTCAAGCAGCGCAGCCATGTCGGCTGCGACTTTTGCTATATTGGGATCGTCAATCTCGAAAGTCGTGGAAATAGTATGTGGTGCAATGACGTCCGTGAATGTGTGGCTTGTAGGTGCGCCGATTGACACGCTGTCCACAAGGACATCTAAAACATGATATCCTGGAACAGCCACTATTGAGAAAGCCTGATTTCCATGATAAGCCACAGATATTGTGCCGGGCGGGGAGATTGAGCCGTTTGGACCGGCCGTAGCTGTTATCGCGTTGGGTGGCAGGTTGCAACTGGCACCGGCGAATGTAATTGCGGCAATACGCGCCATTAATCTGCCCTCTATCGTGGTAGTGGCGCCTACCGTAATGGCCTGGGCGGCCATGATAGTACCTTTGAAATCGGCTGATGCTCCAATTGTCGCCTGAGTGCCAACCTGCCAGAAAATATTATTTGCCTGTGCGCCGCCAGCCAGGACGACTTTTAATCCGGCGGTCATTGCAAGATTAGTTCCTATCTGGAATATCCATACATCGCTGGGACCACCCGTCAGTGTGACGTTTCCTGCTGTTATACTGGCCGTGGTCGTAAATTTGTAGAGGCCAGGTGCGAGGTTCATCCCGCCGATATCGCCTGCACCGGGATCCAGGAAGAGTCCTGTGGGTGTGGGCAATCGTCCGGCGGCATCAAAGTACGCCGTGTTCAAATCGTTCTGGGCAGCGGTCAGCATCGCAGGATTCATCACCGAACCAGCAGGCCCGCCTGCATCCACTGCATAGATTGTCCCATTCAATTGAGACGAGAGCAAGCCTGTGATGGCTGCCCCGGTGGTCGGGGTCTGGCCGACATCCCCAATAATTGTGCAGGCAGGTGTTCCAGTGATTGCGGAAGCGGCCAGAATTGTGAAATGTGCGCTAGTTTTCATATCTACCGGACTAGGACCTGCCGCCATCATGGTTTGAGTAAACATCAGGCCCGCCGCAACGGCAAGCCCCATTATGATCTCTTTCGTTCCCTGCATTCCAGTTGCACGTGCGGGAGGTGAATTCATCGAATGTTTAATTATCTCCTGAAGCCTGTCTCTAAGTGTGTTTTTCATTTTAGTAATTCCTTGTGAGTTTTTCCGGGCACTTCGAAAGTCTTATTGGCAGATTATGCTCCTTACTTTCTGTCGTTAAATTTATCGTCTTGAAAGGTATAATAGGCGGACCTTGACCGTATGCTATGGGGTGAAACCTTACTTCCATATGGGGTGAAGAACTACCGTAACGAACAAAATCCTAAATTTCAATATCTAAATCCATAGTCATCCCACAGGATGACGGATTGATGGATTATTGACTTTGAGTTCAGAACAAGCAAAGATGCATGGGATTGAATGGAAATATAAAAAAGGCATTATTTTTAGTGTCAGGGTGTCATCATTATTTTTTTTAGGAAAATAACTGTGTCAGAGTGTCAGAGGAAAAACTTTGACTCTTTGATACGTTGACACTTTGACACTTGTTTAAGGCTATGCGGTATTGGTGCATATCTCCTTGATTTGCAACAATCCATTGTTAAGCAAAAGGGGATTATCGGCAAGGTGCTCGATCAGGTGCTTGACAATGTCGCCGTCATTGTCTGTCTTGGGCTGGAATCTTGAATTTTATGTGGGACTTTAATTTCCACGGCATGTTCAAGATGATCGTCCTGGAGAGGAATTGTATCTCCGGATATTTCTTGTCCATCGAGATAGGACAGATTGGTGTCTGCCGAATCAGCAGGGGATCGGGTGATGGTGATGTGATAAACCGTTTGGCGGTAACGGTAGTGGATTTTGAAGGTCTCCCACGTTTTAGGCATACGTGGAGCCACTCGCAATTTATCTCCCTCCAGATTTACGCCCAGCAGAGTTTCAATCAGCAGCCGGTACATCCAGCCAGCAGAACCGGTATACCAGGTCCATCCGCCACGCCCCATGTGAGGTGCGACTGCATAGACATCCGCCGCTACAACGTAAGGTTCAACTTTATAGGTGGCGATTTGCTGGGGTGTCCCTCCGTGATGGATGGGATTAAGCATGGAGAAGAGCTCCCACGCACGTTCACTTTCTCCCATTAATGCGAAGGCCATGGAGGCCCAAATCGCGCTATGGGTGTATTGGCCTCCGTTCTCGCGCACACCAGGAATATATCCTTTTATGTAACCTGGGTTCGGTACTGACTTGTCGAAAGGCGGATCAAGCACTTGAATCAGCCCAGTGTCTCGGTGGACCAGGTACTGATCCAGGGATTGCATTGCCTGGCGCGAGCGGGACGGATTGCCGGCACCGCTGATAACCGACCAGCTCTGTGGCAGGGAGTCAATCTGGCATTCCAAATTGGTCTTGGAACCGAGCGGATCTCCGTTGTCGAAATAGGCGCGACGATACCATTGCCCGTCCCAGGCGTGCAGTTCTATATTATGTTGCAGTTGCCGCGCCTGAGCCACGCAGCGGTCGGCAAAGGAAATATCTTTGTGAGATTGCGCCAATTCGGCAAACTTGATGAGGACATCGTAAAGGAAGAAAGCCAGCCATACACTTTCGCCGCGCCCCTTATTTCCGATCCGGTTCATGCCGTCATTCCAGTCCCCGCAACCAATAAGCGGCAGACCGTGTTCTCCGAATCTCAGTCCGCGTTCGATGGCACGCACGCAGTGTTGGTAAAGCGTGGCCGACTCCTCGGAGCGGCTTGGCAGATCATAGTAGGCTTCCTCCTCGAGCTTGACCGGGCGAGCTTCCAGAAATGAAATTTTCTCGTCGAGTACCCCGGTGTCCGCGACACACGAGACGTAACGGCATGTCACGTAGGGCAACCACAGATAGTCATCCGAGAAATTCGTCCGCACGCCACGTCCTGCCGGCGGATGCCACCAATGCTGCACATCGCCTTCCCGGAATTGATGTGTGGCGGCGCGTAGGAGATGCTCGCGGGTGAGAGATGGTGCGGTATGCACCAGTGCCATCACATCCTGCAGCTGATCGCGGAACCCATACGCACCACCGGACTGATAAAAGCCTGTCCTTCCCCAGACTCGGCAGCTCAAGGTCTGGTACAACAGCCAGCCGTTCGCCATCACATTCACTGCGGGATCCGGAGTATCCACGTTTATCGCGCCTAGTGTCTGATTCCAATATGACCAGACCCCCTCGAGTGCAAAACGACTGGCGTCTGTCCGTCGAAAACGCTGGATCAGGTTTTGCACATCACCGGCGTTCCGGCCTACGCCGAGTCGAAAACTCGTTTCATGTTCCTGTCCGTCAGACAAGTTGAAAGCGATTTGCACTGCGCCGCACGGATCCAGCCCCGCACCGACTTTGCCGGAAAGGCGTGTGTTCTTAAGTGATGCTGGCTGTGACAAACTGCAGTTTCTTCCGATGAACTCTTTCCGATCTCCGGTGAGTGTGCGCGTTGCATCATTGACATCAAGGAAAACGATGCGATCTGGGAATTCGGTGTTGTAATAGTTGCGGGCCAACAATGCACCAGTCTTGATGTCCACTTCTGTTTGCACATGCAAGAGGCATTTGTTCCTCAAGTCTCCCAGCACCCATTCCCAGTAACCGGTGACCGACACCCGGCGCGGACGTCCTGAGACATTGTGCAATTTCAAGACCGAAAATTTAACCGGCGCGTCTATCGCCACATAAACCCACAGTTCTGAAGCTATGCCATTTTCCGTGTGTTCAAATACGGTGTAGCCGAAGCCATGCCGGATGACATAGGGTGTCGCACCTCGTGCGGGCAGGGGTGTCGGCGACCAAAATTGTCCGGTCTGTTCATCTCTAATGTAGAAAGCCTCGCCGGTGGTATCCTGGACGGGATCGTTGCTCCACGGAGTCAGCCGGAATTCATGGGCATTCTCAACCCAGGTATAGGCGGATCCGCACTCGGAGACAACCGTGCCGAAATAAGGATTGGCCAGAACATTGACCCAAGGCGCGGGCGTCATCTGGCCGGGCTGGAGGGTGATGACATATTCATGGCCGTCGCGGGTAAAGCCGCCAAATCCGTTATGAAAAATCAACTCGCGCTGAGAGAGAACCGCAGGCGGATCGACCGACCTGGAGCGGGAGGGAGTAAGTATTGGAACCGAGGGTTCCAAAACACTTCGATGCTCAAGTTGCTCCGTCAAGGTTCCCTTCTCGTCGTCCAGGACGATTCGCGCCGCGGATAACAGAAGCACGCGATCATCGTTCGGAATTTGTTCGAGGCGCCGGACGAAAATTCCCCCTGGCTTGTCCAGCATCTGCGCTTCGATCCCCGAAGCGATAAGACTGATTATCTGATCCTGCAGGGGTTGGTTGTAAACTGAAACGTCTTCGTTCAAAATGACAAGTTCGACTGTCAGTCCTTTCATGCGCCAGTAGGAGTGTGCCCGGATCAGCTGCCGGACAATCTCTATCTTTGCCGAGTCGCTTATGCGGAGCAGTACGAGCGGTGCGTCGCCGGAAATGCCATAGCTCCAAAGGCCGCTTTGGCCGCGCCTGTTGCTGCGCAGAACACTGGGGTTGGCCCGACGGGCTGAGTCGGCATAAATCAACGCGGCGGACAGACGGCCATATAGTTGAGCTTCCGCCTCCGTGGCGTCGAGCTGGTGCAAGGTCACCTGGCTGTGTGTCCACGCCAGATCAAAGGCTCGGTCAGCCATGCGGGAGCTCTGATATTTTTCCACGTGAGCAAGTGCGGTTTCCCGGCTTTCCGCCACACCCAGGACAAGATCAATGATGGCTGCCCCATGTGGAGCCAAAGAGACTGTTCTCCGCAGTGAAATGATGGGATCAAGCACGGATCCTACGGTGTTGGACAATGGCGACATGCTTTGCATCGCGGCAGGCGAGGCCAATGTGCCGCCGCGTCCGACAAACCTGGAGCGATCGGTTTCGCAGGAGATTTCCCCCTGTTCCCCACCTTGACCCATCATCAGATGCAGCAGCCATGGCGGTCTTTCCTCCTGGGAGCGGGCACGGCGGGTACATAGAATGGCGGAGGATGTCCGTGCGAATTCTGTCTGCACAAAAAGATTGCTGAATGCGGGATGCGCCGTGTCCGAGGCCTGAATAGCGAGCACCACTTCGGCGTAACTTGTCAAATCAATGACGCGTGCCCTAGGCGTACGATTGGTTATTGTGATGCGCCGCAACTCCACGTCGTCTTCAGGTGATACGCTGATCTCTGTGTGGATTTCGAGACCTGCGTGACATTGCCGAAACTCAGCCCGCGCCTGTGTGAAGATGGCTTCGTAGCCTTTCGTAGCACGCAATGTGGGTTGATACGCGGTGGACCAGAATTCTCCCGTCTCCACGTCGCGCACATATATGAAAGTTCCCCAGCAATCACGTGTGGCGTCTTCGCGCCAGCGGGTTAGCGCCAGATCGCCCCAGCGGCTGTAGCCGCCGCCGGCGCTGCTTATGACGACATGATAGCGGCCATTGGACAAGAGATGAACATCCGGTATCGCGGGTGTCGGATTAGTAAAAACACGCATCACGCTTTCATCGGAAAGCATACGCGATGTCTCTGGGGTTGAATCTTCAGCTAAAACACTTGCGACAGTCTTGGGCACACGTTCCTGCAACAGCAAGTCCGCGGCCTTGAGCAATGGACAAGCCATGAAGCGCCGTTGCATGGGGTAGTCCCTCAGTATATTGACCAGAGCCAGCAAACTCATTCCCTGATGATGCGCCATGAATGATCTGATAGTTGCACTCTTTTCATCGGGGGGAAGACGTGTCGGCGTGTAATCCACCGATTCGTAGAAACCGTAGGCGCCTTCGCGCCCCTCGTCCGCCAGCCTCTGCAAGTTCATGCAGGCTTCCCGCGGCGCTATCAAGAGAGCCATCGCGGTGGCGTAAGGAGCGATAACCAGGTCCTCGGCCAATCCCCGTTTCAAACCCAGGCCCGGCACGCCGAATGCGCGGTATTGGTAGTTCAGGTGGATGTCGGTGCGGTTGTAGCCCGCTTCGGAAATACCCCACGGCACACCGTGCAGTTTTCCATATTCGATCTGTTGTTGCACCGCCATTTTGCAGGTGTGATCGAGCAACGTGTTCTCATAGTTGGGCATGACAAGCAGTGGCATCAAATATTCGAACATCGAGCCGCTCCACGAAACCAGCATTGGCTCGCCGCGCGAAGCGACGAGCAGACGGCCCATGGAGAACCAGTGTTCCTGCGGAATCTGCCCCAGAGCGATGGCAACGTAACTGCATAAGCGCGCCTCCGATGCCAGCAGATCATAGAAACTGTTGTCACACCGGCGTTCGGTGACGTTGAAACCGGTGGAGAACAGATCCCTGGCCTGGTCGAACAGGAAAGTGAAATCCATCGTGGCCAGGTCGTCGCATTGCTTGGCCAATGCTTCGAACGCGAGTAGGCGTTGACGGGCACGTTCGCTGGCTTCACGCAGGCAGCCCAGGAGGTCAGTCAGATATTTTTGTTCTTCCTGCCGGGATTGGGAAGGTTCCGATGACAGGTCTTTCAATGCCGCCTCGATCAACAGGCAGAGCGATTGCTCAAACTTCGATACCTCCCGCAAGGTTGGCATCATTTCGAGTCGCTGATGGAATGCGGATTGCGGCTCTGCGGCAGGCGACGCGTCTAGTCCCCGGTTTCCAGATCCGCATTCCGCACTCCGAGATCCGAAATCAGTCAACGTCAGCCATGGCGCCAAGAAAAGCATGTCCTCCAAGTGTTCTTCGCAATTCAGTTTCAAAGTTTGCGCCCATCCTTTGAGTTCTTCATTTTCGTCCGCCAGTTCAACGGTAATCATGGTCGCCAGGCACTTTGCACTTTTCAACAGAGTGACCGCCGCACGCGGGCTGGAAGGTGCCTGTGCCAATTCCGCGTCGAGTTTTGCCAGCGCGGCATTTTCTCGGTTCAACCCTCTGAGAATCCCTACCGTGTCGCGAAGACCTGCGAATATCTGCGGCAAAAATATTTTTCTGTCGACCTGTTCCCTCAGCCCGGAGCCAAGCGTCAGCAAATGTCCTGCAAGGTTGCCGCTGTCCACACTTGACACATAGAGAGGTAGAAGTGGCTGTAGCGTGCGTGTTTCATACCAATTGTAGAAGTGTCCGCGATAACGCTTGAGCCGTTGCATAGTGGCGAGAGTATCTTGCGTGCGTCGGATCAGGCCTCCTCCCGAAAGATACCCGAAATCCCAGGCTGCCAGATTGGCAAGCAACGTCAAACCCATATTTGTGGGCGAGGTGCGCGATGCTATCGTAGGGACTGGAACTTCCTGAAAATTGTCTGGAGGCAACCAGTTTTCCTGCGCATTTACAAAGGTCTCGAAGAAATTCCAGGTCTTGCGTGCGGTGTGTCTGAGAAACGTCAACTGCTTTGCCGTCAAATCCGGTGCCAAAGGTTCAATCGGCTGGCTGATCCACCATGCGATCCACGGAGCGGCAAGCCAGAGTCCCAGGATTGGCAGGGCCAGATACAGTTGGGTCGGCTGCGTGGTGGCGAGAAAGATTCCGGTGGCCAGTGCGACGGACGGAGCGATCCACATGGTGGCATAAAAACCGATGAGGTCCGATCTAGTGGATCTTTCACAATCACTCGATGTCTGCCATTCGAGAAGTCGCTTGTGTGTCACCAGCAGGCGCAGTAGCGTCTTTCCGATTGCGTCCAGACTGATGAACGCGTCATAGGGTAGAAATGCCAGGGTGAGAACTATAAGTCCCAGCTGGCGGCTCTCCGTCCCGACCTCTCCCCTCAGATGCATCGCCCATGGCAGATCGGCCGGTTTGCGGATCACTTTGACCAGTGCCGACAACAATCCGGGGAGCGTGATGATGAAGAGTACCAATAGCGATCCGATACTGCCGAGTCCAGGAAAAATTACCCAGGGACTTAGCATGAGGAGAATCAGGGCGACAGGGACGAGACTGCGTCGCAGATTGTCGAAAATCTTCCACTGGGACAGCACGGAAAGGGGATTGGCTATGCGGCGGGCGTCGGAGCCTGGAACCCGCGGCAGAAGCCACTGGGTGATCTGCCAATCGCCGCGGATCCAGCGGTGATGCCGGTCAATGTCCACGTTGTAGCGGGAGGGAAATTCCTCATAGAATTCCACGTCGCTGACAAGGCCGGAACGGGCATGACATGCTTCCAGCAAATCATGGCTTAAAACTGTATTCTCCGGGAAGCGTCCGGTCATGGCCCGCTGGAAGGCATCCACATCGTAGATGCCTTTTCCAATAAAAGAACCTTCTTTAAAAATATCCTGATACACGTCGGACACTTCCCGCGTGTAAGGATCGATTCCCGCGTCACCCGCAAAAAGCCTGACGAACCAGGATCTCCGCGAACTGGGCAGACTCACGCCTACGCGAGGTTGCAGGATGCTGTAGCCGTCGGCGACAATTCCGCGCCCCTCATCGAATTCCGGCCGGTTCAACGGATGTGCCATGGTGCCCACGAGCTGCCTGGCGGCATCGCGTGGCAGTTGAGTGTCGGTGTCGAGAGTGATGACATACTTTACCAAGGGGAAAACAGCCGTCACCCCGACGATCTCAGAAAAGCAATTGCTGGAACCACCCCGCAGAAGAGCGTTAAACTCCGTGAGTTTTCCACGCTTGCGTTCGTATCCCATCCACAAGCCTTCTCCGGCGTTCCAGCGGCGCGGGCGGTGAAGCAGGAAAAAGAGATCCTGTCTTTCTGATAGATATTTGCGGTTCAGCATCTCGACACCGGATCGCGCCCGCTGAAGCAACACTTGATCTCCTGGCAGAATTTCCTCTGATGCGTCGCGAAAATCCGTAAGCAGTGCGAAGTGAATGTGCTGATCCCGATTTGCGAGATAATGAATCTCCAATGTCTCGATGAGACGATCAACGCCTTCCGGGCTCCCAATCATCGTGGGAATGACCACCATCGTGCGGCAATCCGGTGCGATGCCGGACGAATAATCCAGACGCGGGAGCAGGCGGGGCTTTACCAGCAACGTCGACAGCCAGTTCATCAACGCCACGGCCAACTGACTGGCACAAAGAAGAAAAACAAGAGTGATGAAAATAAGTTTCCAGCCCTGTGCTTCGAGCATCTGGAACTGCTGGATGAACACGAACGTCGAAAGCAAAGTGAGCGCTCCAATGCCACCCGCGTAAAACGTCAGCGGAAAACGGTGGATGTTTCGTTCGATGATAGTTCGCCAGGGCCACCGCACATGCGCCGTGCGCCCGAGTATGGGCTGACCTTTGTCTATCAGATAGAAGCCCACATGGGCGCTTCGGTCTTTGCACCCTTTCTGCCGGGCACTGTCGCTGGCCAGTTGGATAGCCTGCTGCGCGACTTCCGCTTCCTGGAGTCGACTGTATTTTGCAAACGACTCGACCGAATGGCGATATCGATCGCGGGTCGAAAAATCCATGTCCTTGTAAACGTCGGCAGGGTCGGAGCGCAGAGTCGTCTCTACCAGACTCAGGCTCTCAACGAAGTCCTTCCAGTCCATGGCGCTCAAGAAACGAAGGCTGGCAATGCTGTGGCTGACGGAAACCTGGTCGGCGGCCTGACTTTGACTTTCCAGATGGACAAGCTCCTCGATGGACAACCCATGTTCAGCCAGACGCTGTTCGAGCCAGTTGCGTGCGAGATGCAGCACCGGACTGTGCTGGGACAAACGCTGACAAAATTCCGCCACGAAAGAACTGGTCATGGGAAGATTTGATTTTGCCATGCCACCCACCACCACTACGAGAAGGGACGGGTTCTTTTCCGCCATGTCCTGCAAACGATCCACCCAGAGGTCCGCAAGGTTGCGATCCTCCCCGGCGATGATCAGCCGGGTTGTTACGCGCTGGAGATTTTCAATTAATCCCAGGCGCAACATGATTGGAATGGCCCACAACTCGCCCAGTTTCAAGGAACCCACCGATTGGTAGGCTGCGACGAAAGCCCTGAGCGGATCCGGATCAATCTGTGCATCCACGTGCGAGATCAATTCTAGCACAATGTCGTAGACACGCGGCAGTCCGGCGGAAGAACCGTCCGCCAGACGAGGCAACTCCCGGCTGTAGCCCCGGGGAAGATGCCGCCTGGCCATTTGAATCTGCTCTTCGATCAGGTAGAAATTATCGAGGAGCCACTCGGCGGCAGGAGTGATGCGCTTATTTGGATCTAGCGCCAAGGTCGCGCGGTTGAAGGCTCTTAGGATCTCCTCGTTTTCTCCTAACCGGTCCAGCAGGCCGTTGGAACTTCGCCGGGTGACAACATGGTGATGGACTGCGAGAGATCTGGCATGACGGGCCAATTGCTCGACACTGAACAATTCGGCCCGCAATGGCGGCTCATTTTCGCGCAGCCGCAGACCAGTCTTCCTTGCCATCCAGGCTTGCCAGCGCAATAAGAGGGACTGCATATTCTTCTCACTTTCCGACCACTACTCCTGGATTTCCTTGCCGGTCTCTTTTACGGCTTTGCCCGTTTTCTCCACAGCTTCACCGGTCTTCTCGACCGCCTTTTCCGCACCTTCCTTTGTGGCAGTTGCCGCTTTCTTCGCGGCCTCGCCGGTCTTATCTGCTGCGGTCTTTACCGCTTCCACGGTCTTATCAGTGGCCTTATCCACCGCGGCACCCGTTTTCTCAGCAGTCCCGGGCTCCTTGCCGCAACCGAACAAGGACACTGCTCCGGCAATAGCAACAATACCCAACATTTTCACCATTTTGATCTTCATGGGCATTTCTCCTTTTTTGCTGTACTTATTACATTTTTTACTATCTTCTTGGCCTGGCACTCACACTTTTCACAGACTTGTTTGACGTGGCCAACGGCCTGATCCGTCTGCCCCTTGGAGCGCAGTTTGTCATCGCCGATCAACGCGCCCGCCGCTTCCTCTATACGACCCTTTACTACTTCTGCTGAACCTTTCATAATATCAACTCCTTTTTGTTTTTTCCGTTGGATATTCCATGTTCGATATTGGATATTCAACTTTTCCCTGTTTCGTACGATTTTTTTATGGAATTTATGTCTCTTCTATCTCTAGATCCGGCCCATAAGAACCAGGACGAGCAGAATCACTACAACAAGTCCAAGTCCGCTGCTTGGATAGTAACCCCAGTTCTTGCTGTGGGGCCAAGCTGGTACTGCGCCTACTAGCAAGAGAATCAGCACAATCAACAACACTGTTCCTACACTCATGACACTTCTCCTTTAATTTAGTTGTGCCTGGCTGCGTTGCCGTCTGATGCAGTTCCGCACCAGCCGACAACAGCCAAACTGTTTATATTTTTCTATTCGATTGTCATCTGATTATCTATGTCTCTTCTATCTCTAGATCCGGCCCATAAGAACCAGGACGAGCAGAATCACTACAACAAGTCCAAGTCCGCTGCTTGGATAGTAACCCCAGTTTTTGCTGTGGGGCCAAGCTGGTACTGCGCCTATTAGCAAGAGAATCAACACAATCAACAACACTGTTCCTACACTCATGACACTTCTCCTTTAATTTAGTTGTGCCTGGCTGCGTTGCCGGCTGGTGCAGTTACGCAACAGCCAACAACAGCCAAACGGTTTATTTTTTAACTATTCTATTGTCATCTGGTTGTCCACGCTGACAACTCCCTTAACGTCTGTCGCCAGCTTGGTGACTAGAGACTTTGTGGCCGCATTATTGGCAATGCCGGTCAACGTGACCACGCCATTCAATGTCACTACCTTGGTCTTTATGGAGCTGGTCGAACGATGGGTCAGCAATACCGCCTTGACTTGGGCTGTTACAGATGCGTCATCAATTTTCTCGCCAGCGGTCTGTTCAGCCGGTTTCGGGGGTGTTGCAACCGTCATGTCATTTTTCACACTTTTTACGCCATCTATATCTTTGGCGTATTCGGCGGTCAGCTCCTTCTGGGCCATACTTGAAGCTTCACCTTTCAGCGTCACGACTCCATCTTTGACTTCGGCGGTGGTCGCGCTGGCGTTTACGTTGCGATGGAAGAGCAGGGAGAGATTAATCTTTCTGCCTATCCACTTATCCGATTTTTCGGTGGCGACTTCGGCTGTTGTTGCCAGTTTATTATCCACACTGGTGACTCCGGGCAGACCCGCCGCGGTATCCTGAGCCAATGCCTTGTGGGATTCTTCGGCCACAGTCCCTGTCAGCGTAACGACACCATTTTTGGCATCGGCACTGAGGTCGTCGCCCTTGAGATACGTCTTATATACATAGGTTTCCTTGAACGACGACTCGATCTTGTCGTCAGACTCAGACGCGCACAAAGGCACGCTGGTCAATAACATTGTTGCCGCCGCAGCTGTTAACGCCATTTGACACATTGTTTTCCGATCCATTCTATTACCTCTTTTCTTTCTTTGTCCTGGGGGGGGATTCCCTTCACAGGTTGTTTATTATTAACTTATTCGAAATGAACTACTTATGTTTGTTATGCCTCCTTTTTCCTATGAATTAGATTTATTGCTGAGATTACCATAGGCCTGGGCTGGAGTTCCTGCTATGGGGTGAAATCCTACTTCTATAAGGGGTGAAACCCTACCGTAATCCTAAATTCTAACATCTAAATCCCAGACAAATTTAAATGGAAAAATTCTCAATTCTCAAGACTCAATTCTCAATTTCAAAATGGCCTTATTGGAGAGATGTGCTCCGCCTGTCCTGTGTCGCTCTCTTATCTCGTCCGTCTATACGGCCACAACGGAGCATGGCCCTCCACCATTAAACTGACGCATTGTTTTGAACATAGGTCAAACGTATGCGGAGATCCTTTCGATCTCCAATTGTATATTATACATGGAGGTAGGCCTGTCCAGGGGGTCCTTTGCAAGGCATTTTTCCACTATGAGCGTATTCCATTCTTCTGGGAGACCTGTTCTTATTGAGTGGATGTCCGGAGGCTTCTCGTTAATGTGCTTCTTGAAGAGATCTATCGTGGACTCGGCCATGAAAGGAGGAGATCCTGTCAGCAGATGATAGAGTGTTGCGCCGTAGGAATATATGTCGGATCTGATGTTGGCTGGTTTCCCCAGAAATATTTCCGGCGCAAGATAGATCGGCGTCCCGACAATGAAACCCTCCTGAGTCATTATCAGGCCTTCAGGGATTTGTGCGATTCCGAAATCGATCAGTTTGGCCTCGCGGGAATTCATGTCGTAAAGTATGTTCTTGAGCTTGATGTCCCGGTGATAGATCTTATTTCTGTGAAGTTCCGATATCGCCGATGCTATATCATGGGCTATCTGGCTGAAAGCGGTCATCGGTATCTTCCCTGTGGTCACAAGATATTCCTCGAGATCTACGCCGTCCACATATTCCATCACAAGATACGGGCAGTTGTTATAGCAGCCGCTGGCGATGAATTCCACGATTTTGGGATGTTTTATCTTCGACATGATCTCAACCTCGTTCTTGAACCTTTCGACGGTACTCTTCTTTTCAATGGAGCTCTTGGACAGCATTTTCAGGGAATAGATTTTCTTAGTCTCGGCGTTGATGACCTTGTACACAAGGGATTCCTTTCCCCACCCGAGGGGATCTATGATGATGTAGCCATTTATGTTGTCTCCGATGAACGGGACATTGTGATTAATCTTGAATTTTCCCCTGTTAAGCTCGGCCAGGCTGGCATCGTATTCCTTTTTCTTCTTCCTGTTTATAAGAAGCTTTACCCTTGTGGAGAGCTCGGCGCGGCTGAAAGGCTTTGCAAGGAAATCGTCGGCATCGCATTCTATCAGTTTGTCCTGGATCTCCTCGATGTTTTGTCCGGAAATCAGTATCACAGGCATGTCACTATTAGCACGCCTTATCTGCTTGCATATCTCAAATCCGTCTGTGTCGGGAAGGATCACATCGAGAACCACGAGATCAACATCGGGATCAAGGGGGCCGCCGGAATCCTGCGGAATCAGCCCCAGTGCTTTCAGGGCATTCTTGCCGTTTGAAGCGGTCTTGATGTTACTGAAGCCTGCACTGGTGAGGCTTTTCCTCATGAAACTGAGGATGGAACTTTCATCGTCTACTACAAGTATAGTCTTCTCCTCATTCAATTTTATTTTCTGAGTTTCCGAGCCCGGCATAAACGCGGTTGCCTGTTTTGACGCTAGCCCGAAGCTCATTTTTGTTTCTTTGTCCGTGTGCAATAGATTCATTCTGCACCCTCCATCTTGAAGCCATTGTCACAAGTGTTCAGCGGTTCCATGTCTTGCTGGTACTGTTCTTCCGCAGGATCTCGACAGTATTGTCGAATATCATAGTTTCGACGGCCGTAGGCACCTGCAGTTGAATCTGCATCTGGTATGAGGTCGGTGCGCCAGCAACGTTGAGTGGAATGCCGGTGCCAGCCACCTTGGAAGCCGCCAATGTGAAGGTGTGCTTCTTGTTGTCAATTATGAAGCTGGTGATTCCTGGGCTTTTACCCTTGTAGGTCCACTTGGCGCCGTTGCCGGTCATCTGTGCGAAGATTATAACTGAAGTGGCGTCCCCGATCTTGATTGTGATGTCGCCGTTGGGGACGACCTGTCCGCCGCCGTCGGCCTCTATCACACCCGTGACCTTGACGTTGAACACGTCACCGCCCTGCTGCTTCTGCTGGTTCACCTGTGTCTTGTTGCAATTGTACAACCCGGTGAGAGTAATGTTCGATGTGCTGTTGAAAGTGATATTGGAGACTTTGTCGACCTTGGTCGAACATGGGCACTCGAAGGTGCCGATTACAAGCGGAATATCCAGTCCCGCGCCTTCGATTGTCAGGCGCAGGGGCAGATCGTAAAGTATCTTGCCTGTCGCATTAGGTACGCCTATTGCAGTTCGCAGGTCCAACCCCTTGAGGTCAAATGAGTAGGAACCGTGCAGCCAGTCGAATTTGAACTTGTAGGTGATGCCGTCGGTCACGCCGGAAGCCTTGCCGCTCGAGTCCATGGCCACGGCGGGCAGCAACTGAATGCCGCTGACGCGGAGCACCGCGGTTGCGCCGGTCAGTTTGCTGTTGCCTCCGCGCGGGTTGATCATGCCGCTGATGTTCAGCCTGTCATCGGAGATGCCTGTAGCGTGCTTGGCCCAGTTGATGCTGCCCTTCATCTTGGCGAGATACATGCCTCCTCCGTCAGACACTGGCAGATCGGTGCCATTGCCGTTGAATACAACCTCGCCACTGAATGCCAATGCTCTGCCTTCCATCGTGCTGCTTGTATCCATCGTGATGGATTGGTCGGCCATGATAGTCCCCTTGAAGACGGAAGATGTGCCAAGAACCGCCGAAGTGCCTACCTGCCAGAAAATATTTTTCGGCTGTGCACCACCGGCCAGGATGACTTTTATCCCGCTGCCAAGTTGAAGATCGGATGCTATCTGGAAGATCCAGACATCGTCAGGACCACCCGTTAGAGTGACATCCGATCCAGTTATCAGAGCGGTACTTGTGAATTTGTAGAGGCCGGGGACTAGGTTCAGCCCGCCGAGATTCCCGCCATTCGGGTTCAGGAAAGGCCCTGTCGGTACTGGTGTACGTCCGGCGGCGTCGTTGTACGCTATTGTCAAATCGCCCTTGGCCGCTGTCAACAGTACAGGATCAACGACCGAACCTGCAGGTCCACTGGCATCCACCGCATAGATTATTCCGTTCACCTGAGCAGCAGGTACTCCTATGGCTGATCCGGCGATCGGACTTGCTCCGACATCCCCGTTGATGATGCCACCACCTGTCGAGGTGATTGCGGCTCCGGCAAGAATAGCAAAGTTGATGGTCGAACCAAGATTTATTGGCGCTAACGTGCTCGAAGACGATTTGAAGACTGTCACTGTGTAATTCTGAGTTGAGGAATCTTCGGCTGTGACCGGATAAAGAACCGGATTTGTAAAGTTCTGGACAACACCGGAAAGCGGGTTGACCGTCGCAAGCGGGCTGACACTGATCGTCGGAACAAGGGCCGTCAGATTAGTGTTTAAGGGCACAGTCACTGCGACTGTCTTGGCTACTTCATCGACTGTGCCATTTCCCAGGATTTTAAATGATGTGATAGTCTTTTCCGAAGAAGCGGGAGATTTAACGACTGTTACCGTGTAAGCCTGCGTTGAGGAATCCTCGGCTGTGACGGTATAAGTTTGTGGAACTGTAAAGTCCTGGGCGACACCGGAAAGAGGGCTGGCCGCTGCAAGCGGGCTGACGCTGATCGTCGGGACAAGTGTAGTCAAATTTGTGCTGAAAGGAACAGTCACTGCGACTGTCTTGGATACTTCATTGACGATGCCGTCTCCCAGGATTTTGAATGATGTTATCGCCTTTTCCGAAGAAGCGGCCGATTTGACGACTGTCACCGTGTAAGCCTGCGTTGAGGAATCATTGGCTGTAACTGTATATACAACCGGGTTGGTAAAGTCATAGGGTATGCCTGAAAGCGGGCTGACTGTTGCAAGCGGGCTGACGCCGATCGTAGGAACAAGTGTCGTCAAATTTGTGCTGAAAGGTACGGTCACTGCGACTGTCTTAGCTCCTTCATCAACGGTGCCACCTCCCAGAATTTTGAATGATGTGATAGACTTTTGCGAAGGATCGTCAGTTACAGCATTCGCGATCAATGTGACTGCAGTCTGTGCCAGTGCTCTGCCATTCAGCGATGCGCCAGTGCTCATTGCGATATTTGTTTGACACAATATGATCCCCTTCATGGCAGCCGTCGTTCCAATGGTGACCTTGCCGGCGACCTGCCAGAAGATATTGGAAGCCTTTGCACCACCGCTTAACGTAACAGCGGCACCGCTGGACAATGTCAGATCTTGCGCTATCTGGAAAATCCAGACATCAGTTGCGCTGCCCGAAATTGTTACGCCACCAGCAGATATCAGTACTCCACTACTCCATTTATATAGACCAGGGACGAGGGTCCGCCCGGTAAGATCCCCGGAATACAGTTCAGTATAATCGGGTGTTGCCCGCCCGGCGGCATCGGTGTACGCGGCTTCCATGTTGCTTACAGCAGTAGTCATCTTAGCTGGAGTTGGAGGAGTATAGTTGGCGGCATATATTTTCCCAGTGACTAAAGATGAAGTTGAAAATGTATTCGAGGAATCCGCGACTAATCCAAATCCAGTTATATAACTCGCAGCGGCTGGACTAAGTCCAATATCTCCGGAGATTGCAGTGGTTCCAGTGGTCGAGACTGCGCTTTTTGCCAGGATCACGAAATCCCCGGCTGTTAACAGGTTAACTGCCGCCGGGCCTGCCGCCATCAATGGTTGCGTCAAAATCATAGATAGGGCAATGACAAATCCCATGAGGATCTGTTTCATTCCTTTAACTGCAAGTGCCCTTGCATCTTGTGCATTGATAGAGAATGTCACTTTTTTTTGTTGAGGCGAACATCCACATGTGTTTTTCATTTTCTGAATCCTTTTCATTTTACTTCCTCCGATTCCTCTTGTTGTTGCGGGGGATTCCCCCCCCACATGTTGTTTGTTTCTTGGGGACTCTTGGCAATTCCGTCTCCTTTCTTTAACGGCTACTATATTTAGGTTCTCTTTTATAAGACTATGGACTGTGGCTGGACTTCTTGCTATGGGGTGAAACCTTACTTCCATATGGGGTGAAGAACTACCGCTGCAAGCAAAATCCTAAATCCGAATATCCCACTTCGCTCAAGGGGCTACGAGGGACGCGGTCGAAATCTTAAACAAATTTTAATATCAAATTCTGATTATCGACTCCATGTCTTAGTTTTGCTGTTCTTCCGAAGGATCTCGACGGTGCTGTCGAATATCATTGTTTCCTGGGCCGCCGGCACCTGCAGTTGAATTTGCATCTGGTGCAGAGTGGGTGCATCAGCAACGTTGAGAGGGATGCCGGTGTCCGCCACATTGGAAGCCGCCAATGTGAAGGTGTGCCTCTTGTTATCAATGATGAAGCTGGTGATTCCTGGTGCTTTGCCCTTGTAGGTCCACTTGGTACCGTTATGTGTCATCTGTGCGAAAATTATAACAAAAGGGGCGTCCCCAATTTTGACTATGATATCGCCGGTGGGTACGACCTCTCCGCCGCCGTCGTCCTCGATCACTCCTGTCACCTTGATGTTGAACACGTCGCCGCCCTGCTGCTTCTGTTGCACCGCCTGGGCCTGGCTGCAATTGTACACCCCTGTGAGGGTACGGTTCGATGTGCTGTTGAAACTGAGATTGGAGGCTCTGTCAATCCTGGTAGAGCAGGGGCATTCGAAGGTGCCGATCACCAGCGGAATATCCATTTTTGCATTTGTCATTGTCAGGCTCAGGGGCAGATTGTAAAGTATATTGGCAGTCGCGTTAGGCACACCTATGGCCGTGCGCAGGTCCAGACCCTTAAGATCAAAGGAATAGGAACCGTGCAGCCAGTCGAACTTGAACTTGTAGGTGATGCCGTCGGTCACACCTGAAGCCCTGCCATATGAATCCAGTGTCACGGCGGGAAGCAACTGAATGCCGCTGACACGGAGCACCGCGGTGGCGCCAGCCAGATTGCTATTGACTCCGCGCGGATTGATTTTGCCACTGATGGACAAGCTGTCGGCAGCGATATTGTTGGCGTGCTTGGCCCAATTGATGCTACCTCTCATCCTGGCGAGGTACATGTTGTTGTCATTGGCGCCACTGACGGCATTTACTACAATGGTAACTATCGCCACATTCGAGTCAGTGATGCCGTCGTTGGCCGTGTAGGTGAAACTGTCCGTACCGTTCCAATCCGTCGCTGGAGAGTAGGAAAAGGAGCCATCCGCATTCAGTGTCAGATTGCCATGTGCCGGATCGGTGACCTTGACGGCCATCAGGGTATCTCCATCTACGTCTGTGTCATTGCCCAGCACGCCCGGAACTTCAACGTTCAACATTCTGTCCTCGTCCGTGCTATAGGCATCATCCTCTGCCACCGCAGGCGAATCCCCCCTCGCGTATCCGATGGTTTGGTCACCGGTTGCACCGGACTGCCCGGAGAACCACATTTTATAGGTGACTGCCTCCCCGTGACCGTCAAAGCCTGAAGAACTGTAAAGCACTGAAGGAGTATAGCATTTTGTGTCGTGCCAAGAGACATCCTGATATATCGAAAAAATCGGATTGCCTGGATCTTTTGTCCAAAGGATGCCGTTGGAAGAGGTTGCATAACCAATACCCTGTTGTGCAACACCGGCCGGCCCGCTTCCCGAATACCACATGTGCCAGATGCCGTCGGTGCCGCGGATGACAACCCCCATGGTCGCGTAATCGCTGTCCCAGTCGCCTTGAATGCCGTGGTCGAGTACGGGGGAGTTCCCATAGAGTTTCCAATTGGTGTTTCCATCCGTCGAATAACCGAGGCCTATCGCCTCTACTCCACCGGTTGTTCCGTCAAAATACATCGCAAAAGTATAGTCAAACGGGTTCGTTCCGGTGTTGGTTGCCATCGCGTTATAGTGAACCGAGACAGGGCCGTAAGTTCCTCGATTCCAATCAGGCGGTATCTCCGTCACGAGAGGGGCACTGATATTTTGTGTTATGACGGTGTCATTTGTCCATGTAACTCCGTCGATCGAGTCGGCGGTACGTATTCCATCTATGGTATATGGAGCATTTGGGGCAGAGAAATCCCAGTACCAGATTTTGTAGTAATAGGTTCCGCCAGCACCGCTGTAACTATCCGGAAGATAAATGATCCTGGCATGATATCCGCTGGCCTTAACTCCCGTTATCTGGACAGGCTCGTTCCAGTTAATCCCATCGCTGGAGTAGGTTACCGCCTCGAACAGGCTCTGTCCATCCGCGTACCACATCTTATAATAATCCGAGGCTCCGTGGCCCGAGAACTGGTTCGCGTCGTAAAGCACACAGGGATAATAATTTTTATCGCTTGAACTAGGCGTACCATATACCGGGTTCGTATCGTATTCAGTCCATTTTAAATCCGACGCCAATGTCCAGCGTGGGAGCATAACTGCCACTGCAAGAATAAAGACTTTTAAGATATGTTTTGTTCCTTTTATTCCAAGTGCCCGTGGGACGTATGTGTTCATCAGATATCTCACTTTCGATGGTATATTTCGCTAAGAAAAGGAAAAGGACCGGCGTCCCCTGGTGGAGAACGCCGGCCCTTATGATTTATGTTCAGGCCGATCTTATCAGCGGATCCAGGTCCGAGTAGTGGGCCTCAGACGTAGGATCTCGATTATGCTGTAAAATGCCATGTCTCCGCTGGCCGTCGGAATCTTCAGCTGTACCGGGAGCCGGTATTGAAGCGGTTCGCTTGGACCGGAAATAGGAATGCCGATGCCTTCCATCCTGGAGACCAACATGTAAAAGGTGTGATTCCTGTTGTCCAAGTTGAACCTGGTGATGCCCGGAGCTGTGCTTCTGTAGGACCATTTGCTGCCTTTGATTACCACATCCGCCAGAGGTATCACCATTGTCGCGCCTCCGACCTTGACCGTGATGTCGCCTGTGGGCACAACCTGTCCGCCGCCATTGGCCTCGATCACACCCGTCACCTTGACACCACTGCCCCATACGGTGGTACGGTTGCAATTGTACAAGCCGGTTAGAGTGCTGTCCAACCTGCTGCTGAAAGTGATCTTGGAAGTTTTGCCTACCGTGGTAGTGCAGGGGGATGCGAAAGTGCCTATCACAAGCGGAATTTCCAGTTCTGCTTTTGCGATTGTCAGGCTCACAGGTATATTTTGCAGTATTTTGGCTGTAGCATTCGGCACTCCAAGTGCCACACGCAGGTCCAACCCTCTAAGATGGAATATGTAAAATCCACGTCGCCAGTCGAATTTGAATAGGTAGTGGACGCCATCTATTTCGCCTTTGGCGTTGCCGTGTGAATCCAGAGTCACGGCGGGGAGTAGCTGCACACCGTTGACGGAGAGCAGCACTGTGGCGCTACTCAGGTCGCTAATATCCTCCAGAGGATTGACCTGGCCGTTGAGATACAGCCTGTCATCGGAGATTCCCGTGTCGTGCTTGGCCCAGTTGATGCTTGCTCTCATGTAGGCAAGGTACATATTGTTGGCCGTTACCGGTGCAACATTGGCGAAAATGGCCGTCACCGTGATGTTGGCTGAGGGCATCGCCGCGATTGTAGGAGAAGCCGTGAAATCTACAATATTTGCTATGTCACCAGCCCAGCTGTCAAAGTACTTTCCTGCTGGTACGATTGCCGTGATGGTAACTGCCGTTCCGGGAAGGTATGCTCCGCTCCCTGTACCGTTGACCACTGTTAGAGTGTATGATCCTACTGGTGCGTCAATGAAAACAGCCGTAACTATTATGTTCACGTCTTCCATCGTTGCGATTGTCGGAGAGGCTGTCGAGCTGGCAAGATATCCGGTATCGCCTGTCCACACTGAAAAGACTTTTCCTGCTGGGGCGATGGCCGTGATTGTAACTGCCGTTCCTGGAAGATATGCTCCGCTGCCTGATCCGTTGACCACTGTGAGGGTGTATGTTCCCGCCGGTGCGTCAGTGAAAACAGCCGTGACAGCTATGTTGGCTGCCGGCATTGTCGCGATTGTCGCGGCATCTGCGGGATTGGCAAGACTTGCAATGTCTCCAGTCCACACGGAAAAGACTTTTCCTGGTGGGGCGACTGCAGCAATTGGCACTGCCGTTACAGGAGTGTACGAGCCACTTCCTGTGCCGTTGATCACTGTCAGAGTGTATGTTCCCGGCGGTGCATCAACAAAAACAGCCGTAACAATTATGTTGGCTGCTGGCATCGCTGCGGTTGTCGTGGCGTTCGTGGAGCTGGCAAGATTTGCAATATCGCCGGTCCACACGGAAAAAACTTTTCCGACCGGAATCGTGGCTATGATTGGGACAAGCGTCCCGGCTACATATACGCCGCTACCTGTGCCGTTTATAACGGTGAGAGTAAAAGTCGCGTTGACGGTTATTGTCACCGTGACCGTATTCGAGTTCAACAGTCCGTCGTTGGCTTTATAGGTAAAACTGTCTGGACCGCTGTAGCCGACTGTTGGCACATAGGTAAATGAACCATTAGCATTCAGAGTCAGAACGCCATGTGTCGGGTCGGTGACCTTGACTGCCGTAATGGGGTTGGCGTCCGCATCGCTGTCATTTCCCAGCACACCGGGCGTGGCCACAGTCAATATGGTAGGCAGAGCAATAGTGTTTTCAGTCACAGAGTAGGCATCAGGTGCGGCTACCGGCGCATTGTTGTTTGACGGCAGAACGCCGCTGCCACCTCCGAATGCGACGCCAGCACTGAATGCCAATGCCCGCCCATCCAACGTGCTACCAAGATTCATCGTGATGGCTTGGTCGGCCAGAATAGTCCCCTTGAATACGGAGTACGTTCCAAGAGTCGCCGAACTTCCTACTTGCCAGAAAATGTTTTTGGCGCGTGCGCCGCCTGCCAGAATGACTTTTCGATTTAAGCCAGCCTCCACGGTCAGGGTTGTTGCAATCTGGAATATCCATACATCATCAGGGCCGCCCGTGAGTGTGACGTCCGATCCTGATATAAGAGCACCGCCGTCAAATTTATACAGGCCCGGGACAAGACTCATTCCACCGATATTTCCAGCTCCTGGATTCCGAAAAGGTCCCGCAGGTACGGGTACTCGATTGGCGGCGGCGTTGTATGCTATTGTCAAATCTCCCTTGGCCGTGGTCAACAGACCAGCATCCTGAATTACATTTCCGCCTATAGGTCCGGCGGCATCAACTTTATAGATTATTCCATTTACTTGAACCGGAGGTATGCTTATGGCAGCTCCAGTTATAGGACTTGCCCCGACATCTCCAGTAACAGTACCTGCTCCAGGATAGGTAATCGCCGCCCCGGCCAGAATTGTAAAATGGGAAGTAGTTCCCAAGTCGATTGGCAGTGGACCTGCCATTGCCGGCGTTAGGAAGCTCGAAGTCGAGCTGGCCCACACGTTTCCACTAAGATTAGTTGCATAGAATCTGTAGAAGTACGTCTGATTCGGCGTAAGGCCTGTAACGGCTACGCTCCACGGCCCCACTGTCTTTGTGCCCAGAACGGCCACGTGCCCCCAGTTTCCAATCGTTGTCACTCCATCGGCCAATCCCCAGTATACACGCAGTTCCGTCGTAACGCCGCCCGTAGAGGTAAGCGTTCCATTCAATATTGCGCTGTTAGATGTCAAGTTTGTCGCACCGGTGGCATTATCCACGGCGGGCACCGCTGCAAACGCCCAATACGGGACCATCATGGCCACCGCAAATACGAGACCGATTAGAATCTTTTTTGTTCCTTTAATTCCAAATACACTTGTTTCTGGTGCATTCATCAGATTTGCCATTTTCTCTTGTCGAGCCGCTTCTTCATATTTGTCTTTCATTTTCTGAGTCCTCCCTGTTTGTCGGTTTACATTTTCATTCATCGAACATCTCACTTTATCTTGTTTCCGTTTCATCTTACCTATCTCCTATTTCTATGCTTGTAATGGGGGTATTCCCCAAGCTGGTTGACTGTTGTTCGAGCTGCTCAAGTGCCATTCCACCTCCTTTTTCTGTCAATCTATGTTTGTCCTTTTGTCTTATGGATGTATGATAGGCTGTGCTTGGCCTGCCTGCTATGGGGTGAAACCTTACTTATGCATGGGGTGAAGACCTGCCTTGAAATGATTTGACTTCAAGTATTTGTACATTAAGGTAATATAAAAAGGATAGGGAGCAAAACCAAATGAAGCAACCGAATGTGAAGCCGCACAAGCACACTGACGAACTGACCGCCTTGACACAACAGCTGCAGCAGGAAACTGCCCGGCGCAAGGAAGCGGATGCAGCCCTCAAGGAAAGCCGGAAACACCATGATCAATTATTGGTGCAATCCAACCTCATGCAGGAGCAGTTGCGACATCTATCTCACCAGATATTGCTGGCGCAGGAGGAGGAACGGAAACACATCAGCCGCGAACTGCACGACGATATAAGCCAGATTTTGACGGGCATCAATGTCAGGCTGGCGGCTCTGAAGATGGAGTCCGCGTCCAGTAGTGGGAATCTCAATGAGAAGATCTCCATCACTCAACGACTGGTGGAGAAGTCAGTGGCTGCCGTGCATCGCTTTGCGCGTGAACTGCGTCCGGCGATGTTGGACGACCTTGGTCTGATTCCCGCGCTTCTTGCATTCATGAAGGAGTTCGGAAAACGGACAGGTCTTCGGATTAACTTCACTGCCATGGCTGCCGGCGAGATTGAACAGTTGAGCAATATCAAACGAACCATGCTCTATCGTGTTGCACAGGAAGCACTTACCAATGTCACAAAGCATGCGCAGGCCAGCCAGGCGAAGGTGTCCATCCAGATACAGAAAGGCGACATATGCATGGAAATAAGCGACAACGGCAAGTCTTTTGACGTGAACCGCATACTTTTCGCAAGACGGAGCAAACGTCTTGGAATCCTCGGAATGCGCGAGCGGGTGGAGATGGTCGGTGGCACTTTCGCCATCGAATCGGTACCGGGCAAAGGCACCAGCATTCGCGTGCATATAGCTTCGGCGAATGGAGTCAAGAACGGGAAAGACAAGCATTCAGGCAGAGTGGCAGAGTGTCGGAGTGTCAAAGTGTCGGAGTGTCAAAAAGTCAAAGTGTTGGAGAGTCAATTACCAATAACTTTAAAATATGTCGAACCTCGAATGAAAAAACAATCTGTGATCGGAGAAATGCAATGAAGCGAATTACTGTCCTGCTGGCTGACGACCACGCTGTCGTCCGTGAGGGGCTTCGGGCTCTTCTTGAGATAACAGGTGATTTCGACGTGGTCGGCGAGGCGACCAATGGACTGCAGGCTGTGGAACTTGCCAATGAGCTTCATCCCGACGTTGTTGTCCTTGATCTTGCCATGCCTCAACTCAATGGTCTGGAGGCCGCCCGGCGGATTCTCCAACAGGTCACTCCTCCATCCCACCCAAAGATAATGATTCTCTCGGCACACGCGGATGACGCCTATGTCGAGCATGTAGCCGCTCTGGGTGTGTCGGGCTATCTGATCAAGCAGACATCCGCCCAAATATTGGCCAAGGCGATCAAGGAAATATACAATGGGAAAGTTTTCTACAGTCCCTCCATTGCGAAGCGCATGTGCGGCCAGCGGCAGGAATTGCCGAGTCGAACAGGGCGGGGCATCAGGAAGAAATCTGTTGCACACCTTACAACTCGCGAGCTCGAGGTGCTCCAGCTGGTTGCCGAAGGTCGCGCCAACAAGGAGGTCGCAAGCGACCTTAACATCAGCATCAAGACTGTCGAGAAGCATCGGCAGAGCGTCATGCACAAACTGAACATCCATGATACTTCGGGTCTGACTCGCTATGCTATCTCGGCAGGAATAATAGAGAGCAGCGTCCAGTGTACTATCATTGCTTAAGCTCCAACCCTAAGAAGCATTACTAAAAATCTGCTACAGTCTTTCTTTCGACTGGATTTTTCCATAACTTAAACTATTATTCCTTACGGATTAAGTTAATAGTATGGGAAATTGTTTTTTGCGTTCGGAGAACGCAAAATACTGAGTCCCGGCGAAAGCCGTCTAAGTTCATGATTTAGTTTATTGGGGAAATAATGGACATAGTTTATAATAATGTTTTCATCGAATCCGCAGGATACGAAATTCCTCCGGACACTCTCAGTTCCGAAGACATAGAGAAAATGCTTGCACCCGTCTATCAAAGGCTTAATCTTCCCGAGGGCAGGCTTGAAATGATGACCGGCATAAGAGAGAGGCGCATGTGGAAAAGGGGGACAAAACCGAGCGATGCCGCAATCTTGGCCGGCAGGAAAGCACTGGAGAAAAGTTCTATTGACACCGGGGATATCGGCTGTCTTCTCATGTGTTCTGTCTGCAGGGATTTTCTCGAGCCTGCGACAGCCACCGTCGTCCACAATGCATTGGAACTCCCCGAAAACTGCCTTGTCTTCGACATATCGAACGCCTGCCTCGGAATCCTGACCGGGATGGTTGTGGTAGCGAACATGATTGAATCCGGGCAGATAAAGGCCGGCATGATTGTGGCCGGCGAGAACGGCAGGTCGCTCATTGAAAGCACCATCGCGCACATGAACGCCAACCTCGGGCTCACCAGAAGGACCGTGAAACCATATTTCTCATCATTAACCATAGGTTCGGGATCCGTGGCCTTCATCCTCTGCGGTGAAAATGGCAGGGGGCCGAAGCACCGTTTTGTCGGCGGTGCGACACTTGCCGTCACAAAATACAACAATCTATGCAGAGGCAACGAGGACAAGGGAATGGGAGACAATCTTGATACGCTCATGAACACGGACTCTGAACTTCTTATGCAGAAAGGTGTGGAAGTCGCGGCCTCCACATGGAAGAAATTCAAGGATGCGACTGGCTGGAACGAGGAAACTCCGGATCTGATATGCACCCATCAGGTAGGGAAGGCGCACAAGAAATTGCTTCTGGAAACGCTGAATCTGCCCAGTGAGAAGGATTATGAGACTGTCCAGGAGATGGGAAACGCGGGATCAGTGTCTTGTCCCCTGACTTTTGCGCTTGCGGCCGACAGAGGTCTCGTAAAGGACGGGAACAGGATAGCGCTTCTTGGGATAGGCAGCGGAATCAACTGCACAATGCTGGGAGTCGAATGGTGATCTCAAAGGAGAAAATATCGAAGCTCTATCCGTTTGAGTCGAAATATCTCGAAATAAGAAACTACAGATATCACTACATTGACGAGGGGGACGGAGATGCGATCATAATGCTCCACGGAAATCCGACCTGGTCTTTCCTGTTCAGAAATCTCGTCCTGGGACTGAAGAACCAATACAGGGTGATAGTTCCCGATCATCTCGGATGCGGGTTTTCGGACAAGCCACAGGACTACAACTACCGCCTCGAACTGCACATAGACAACCTAGAGGATCTCGTGATGCATCTGCATCTGAAGAAGGTCACACTGCTCATGCATGACTGGGGTGCGGCGATCGGAATGGGATTCGCGACAAGATATCCCGAAAGGATAAAAAGACTGATAATCACGAACTCGGTGGCGTTCTCAATGCCAGGTCATATCCCGCTGAGAATAGCGTTTTGTAGAATTCCCAGGCTTGGCGAAATCCTTATCAGGAAATGGAACCTTTTTTCCCTTGCCGCCGTCCGCATGACCGTGGCAAAACCTCTTTCTTGCGATGTCAGGGAGGCATATATTATGCCTTACGACAGCTTTGAGAACAGGATCGCAGTATACAGCTTCGTGAAGGACATCCCGATGTCGTTCAGAGATTCCTCATATGAACTGATAAAGAACATCGAAAGCGGAATCTGGATGTTCAGGGAGTCGCCGGTGCTTCTAATCTGGGGGATGAAAGACTGGTGCTTCACTCCGAAATTCCTGAAGAAATGGATTGACTTCCTTCCGAACGCCAAAGTCGTCAGGCTTGAAAATGCGTGCCACTGGCTCTTCGAGGATGAACCCGGGGAAATACTTCAAAATGTCAGGGAATTCATGGAAAAGAAATAAAAGGAGACGGCATGTTCAAAAAACTTCTTATCCTTGTGTTTGTGCTTGTCATTGTGGGAATGGCCTGCATTCCCCTCTGGACGACAATGATGGCGGAGAAGGCATTTGAAAACCCGACCCAGAAAATGTCGCCGGAGGCCGTAAGGGATTCAATCAAGGTTAAGATGTACATTTATCTTTTCGAGGATGCGCGCAAGATCTCGGAAAAGGCTGTGATCTATTTCCCGGAGTCACCAGAAATGCCATTTTTTATTTATAATGCGGCAATATGTTCTGACAAGATTGGCAACAAGGATGCGGCGATATACTGGTATGGCAGATTTCTGGAGGACTATCCGAAACATGAATGGGCCAACCAGGCGCAGAAAGCCCTGGACCTCCTGAAAAATATGAAGGATTGAAAGTGACCCTCGACTCAACTCTCAAAATTCTCTCCGAAAAGGGAAGTCTCTCCTTTCTGGATGCGAAAAAGTCAATGGACGAAATCATGTCCGGGCAAATTCCTCCCGCGAAGCTTGCGGCATGGCTCACCGCGTTGAAGGCCAAGGGTGAAACTTCCGCTGAAATCGCAGGCTGTGCGGCTTCGCTGAGAGAAAATTTAACCCCCGTGAAATGTGCCGACACCAATGCGGTGGACACATGCGGAACGGGAGGCGACGGAGCCGGAACATTCAATGTCTCCACCGCCGCAGCATTCGTTGCGGCTGGGGCCGGCATAACTGTGGCAAAACACGGAAACCGTTCAGTCTCAAGTTCTTCGGGAAGCGCGGATATCCTTTCAGCCCTTGGAGTGAATGTCAACTCATCCGTCTCGACAATGGAAAAATGCCTGGATGAAATCGGGATCGCGTTTCTTTTCGCTCCACTTCTCCATCCCGCGATGAAATCTGCAATGCCGGTAAGAAGAGAATTAGGATTCAGGACAGTCTTCAACATAATCGGGCCTCTTGCGAATCCGGCAGGAATAAAACGCGCTGTCATAGGCGTCTTTTCGGAAAAACTTTGCAGTCCCGTCGCGGAAGCCGCCCTCCAGCTCGGATACGAACACGCAATTATAGTCCATGGTCTCGATGGCTTGGACGAGATGACGACGACTGCCGACACAAAGATCTGCGAAGTTCGCAACGGCAAAATAAACGAATATCTTTTCTCACCTGAAAAATATGGAATTGCAAAGGCGTCTCCAGATGACCTGAAAGGCGGAACTCCTGCGGAAAATGCCGAAACCATGGGGAAAATTTTCTCCGGGGAAATTCATGGGCAATTAAAGGAAATTGTAGTTCTAAATGCCGCCGCCGCGCTTCTCGTCTCAGGCAAGTTCGACTCCTGGAAGAGTGCACTGGAAGCATCCCGAAGGTCAATCGAAAGCGGCGCAGCAGCAGAAAAACTCGAAAAACTTGTGGAATATACAAGTGTGACGCTGTCCCATGGATGATTGGATTGTTGGATTGATGCAAATCAACCCTGGAGATAGTGTCAATGTGTCATTGTATCAAAGAGCCAAAGTTTATTCTCTTCCATGCGTCTTTGCTTTTTCTGAACTCAAAATCAATAATCCAACATGCCACGGCGTAGTCCGAATTGGACGAAGGCGGGCAATCCAAAAATCCATCAATCCGTCATCTTGTGGGATGACTCTGTGTGATTTTTTTGAAGCTCTGTTCAGCGTGGTATGAGCTTCTCACGAGCGGGCCGCTCGCGACGCTCTTGAAGCCGATCCCCAATGCGAAATCCCGGAACGCGTCAAATTGATCGGGATGGACATATCTGTCGAGCTCCCAGGAATCCTCCGTCGGCGGCAGATACTGTCCTATTGTGAGGATTTCCGTTCCACTCTCCCTTATGTCGGCGATGGAATTTTCGATTTCCCGATCGGTTTCTCCGAGTCCGACCATAATTCCGGATTTTACCGGGATTTTACCCGAAGAAAGCTCAAAGGCGGTCTTCAGGACAAAAAGTGATCGCCGGTACTCCGCTCCGCTCCTGATGAGCGATGTAAGCCTTTCGACGGTCTCAAGATTATGGTTGAAGACTGTCGGAGCGGCATCAATGATCTTCTTGAGAGTTTCCCTGTCGCCCTTGAAATCCGGGGTGAGAACCTCGATTTGCGTGGCAGGCCTCAACTTGCGGATTTCGCGGATGGCGGCGACAAAGCAGGATGCGCCTCCGTCGGAAAGATCGTCGCGTGTGACGCTTGTTATCACGACATAGGCGAGGTTCATTTCCAGGACGGCTTTTGCAAGATTTCCCGCTTCGGAAGGGGAGGGGGGCGAGGGTTGCCGGTTGTGTTCCACGGCGCAGAATCGGCAGTTTCTGGTGCATCTTGAACCGAGGATCATGAATGTGGCCGTCTGCTTATGCCAGCATTCCGCAAGGTTGGGACATTTTGCACTCTGACAGACAGTGTTCAGATCGTGCGCGCCAAGGATTTGCCTGACTTTTTCACTATCACCTGCAGTCTTGATCCTTACCCTTATCCATGGCGGAAGTTTTGGTCTTGTCATTTCGCCAGTCCAGACCAGGCCGGGAAGCTGAGATTCATGCTGGAATTGAAGAGCTGGCGCATTTTTCCGGAGAATGTGTCCACTACGTAAAGTGTGGATTTGCCGTTCAGAGTTTTCGAGCATACGATATGCCTGTTGTCGGGCGCCCAGGAAGGATTCTCCCAGTCTCCTGCGGCCTGGATTATTATCCTCTGCGGATCCTTGCCTTTGAGATCGAGCACCGCAATCGTATAGTTTCTTCCCATTTTGGCGGAATACGCGATTTTATTGTCGCCCGACCATGATGGTGTAACAGACTCACTGCCAAGGGTTTGCAATTTAACAGGAGTCCCGCCACCTGTTGAAATCACATACAGGTTGGGTCTGCCTCCGGAGTCGGAGACATAGCACAGCTTTCCCCCGTCAGGCGACCAGCATGGGGAGGCTTCCACGCTTTTCCCGTTGGTCATTCTTCTCAATGCCTTGCTGTTGATCTCCTTCAGATAGAGTTCCACCTCCCTGTCCTTGCTCAGGATCAGGGCCATCAGTCTGCCGTCGGGGGAGACACAGGCGCAGGAGTTCAGGCCCGGGAACTGGCACAGGCTTCTGCTTCTCTTCGAGGAGACCTGATACTCTACGATATCCGTGTGCATTTTTCCGTACATGGTGTAAACGATCGACCTGCCTGGCATCCAATCCGGCTCGACCGAAAGCGTGTTGTTGGAGGTGGCCTTGACAATATTGGATCCGTCGAAGTCGCAGTAGTATATCTCCTTGACTGCTGCGCTGGTCTGTCCGGAAAATGCGATCTTGGAGGAACATATCTGCACCTCGAAGAATTTTTTCAGGATGTAGTCCACGGCATTGTCGGCCGCCAGTGCCGTTTTTCCCTGCGGTACCGGCATGTTGAATGTTACCTTTGTTGCTCCTGTGGAGTCCTTGACCGTGATGGTGGCTGTTCCGCCGGAGGCGGTTCCCTCGGCGGTATAGTTTGCGGAAGGTGTCGCGGCCATGTCGAACCATCCGCAGTTCTTCAGGTCCGAGGCTACCTTTGTCGAGAACTCGGCATCACCTGAAACTCCTTTGAAATAGAGGGTTGGGTTTCCCTGTCCTCCAAATCCTGTCACCTTTATCTGCGAGAATCCGGCGATGGAAAAAAGGATTAGCGCGGCGGCTGAAATAAAAATTTTCTTCATAATCATGTTTTCTCCGTTTAATTTAAAAGAAATAATATATACTTAAAAGTGTGCATATCAAAAATAGATTTAGTATTGGATTAATATTTTTTATGCAGATGGTGATAAGACATGATTTTATCGGAAAACATGCTGTAGCCGCCCCTGTGTCAGGGGCGTTTTGCACGGCCAACATGGCCGTGGCTACAAAGCATTAAACATAAGTGACTTACGTATTACTTTTAATGGTGATATTGTCTAGTGATTGGAACAAAGAAATGATAATGAAAACTGAAAATGAGAACGTTGAAACTGTTGACATAGCAAGAAAGACATACGAATTCTTCGGCGACAACACGCCGCTCAAGGAAATTGTCAGATTTGGCGGACCGGAATATGAGATTCGCCCGCAGCAGTCCGAGATGGCCCTCAAGGTTGCAGAGGTGTTCGAGACGGCATCAAATCTGTGTGTCGAGGCGCCAACAGGAATCGGAAAGAGTTTTGCATATCTTGTGCCGGCAATCTATTTTGCTCTTGAAAAGCGCATGCCAGTGATAATTACGACAGAAACGATCAATCTGCAGGATCAGCTCATTGGCAAGGACATTCCGCTCCTTCGGAAAATCATGGATGTGGAGTTCACGGCGGCGCTTGCCAAGGGGCGCTCGAACTATCTTTGTCTCAGGCGCATCTCCATCGCGACAGGAAAGAACGCGCACGAATATCTCCCGCTTGAAGGATTTGAGCCGACTCTCAAACGACTTCACAAATGGTCGGAAATCACTGACGAGGGAACTAGAAGCTCGATAGATTTTCCGATGAACAAGGGCGCCTGGGAGCATGTCTGCTGTGAAATAGGAAACTGCCTTAAAAACAAGTGCCCGCATTTCAGGCAGTGTTTCTACTGGAAGGCGAGGAAATCCTGGGACAAGGCTGACATCATCGTCGCGAACCACGCGCTTTTCTTCACCGACTTGAAAATAAGGGGAATAGAGGAGAATGAAAACTCCCTCCTGCCGGTCTATTCCGCCGTGGTCATTGACGAGGCGCACAGGCTCGAGGACGATGCCGCAAACCATCTAGGGCTCCACATCAACAGCTACGGAGTCAGGGCATGCCTCAGAAAACTGTTTGATCCGGAGAAGGCCAAGGGACTGCTCATGATAGGTGGCGCCGGAACCACGGATCTGAGGCGCGCCGTCGCGGAAACCCTTCACGCCGCAGATTTTTTCTTCAGCTCAGTCAAGGACTTCATGATTGAGAAAAACAGGACGGAATTAAGGATAAGGAATCCTGGATTCGTGCCAGACTCTGTCACTGCACAGTTCAGCATCCTAGAAAAAAGCCTTGTCGATTTCATAGACAAGCTCGAAGACGAGAATCTCCAGCAGGAGCTTACCGCCCAGCTCATGGTGTGTTCATACTACGGCAAGGGATTTTCAGACTTCATCAACATGACACTCAAGAACAGTGTTTACTGGGTTGAATCGAAGGGAGAGCATTCGTCGGGTGTCCAGCTGAATACGGCACCGTTGAACGTTGACGAAATCCTGAGGCAAACCCTTTTCAACGGAGATGTCCCGGTCATTCTCACCAGTGCGACTCTTTCCGTCAAGAAGAACCTGGACTTCTATTTTCAGCGCACTGGCTTCAGCGGTGGCGAAGGAGTAGTGCTTGACACTCCTTTCGACTTCAAGAAGCAGGTTGAGATCCATGTTCCGAAGATGCCGCTTCCCGAGGAGAATGGATACATTGAAGCCATGTGCGATAAGATATCATATTTCATCCGCAAGACGCATGGCAAGGCCTTTGTGCTTTTCACAAACTACGAGACATTAAAGAGATGTGCATCGGCAATGAGGCGTTTCTTCGAGGAGATGGGGCTTACTCTCTTCATCCAGGGAGAGGATATGAGCCCGTCGGCGATGCTCAGCGAATTTCGCAGAGACATAAATTCCGTGATTTTCGGTGTCAACAGCTTCTGGTCCGGTGTCGATGTTCCGGGAGAAGCCCTCAGCAATGTCATAATCGTCAAACTTCCGTTCGCGGTGCCTGATCATCCGCTGGTCGAGGCGAGGAGCGAGAAAATAAAGGCGGCCGGTGGAGATCCCTTCATGCATTACAGCCTGCCCGACGCCATTCTGAGATTCAAGCAGGGAACCGGAAGGCTCATCAGGCGAAAGACGGACAAGGGGATCATTGTCGTACTGGACCGCAGGATAATATCGAAGCGGTATGGCAAATCTTTCCTGGACTCCATTCCCGAATGCCCGGTGCATGTGGAGTAGGGAATTGTGTTGAAAATCCCTGTCCTCCCTGTCTGGGGTATCCTATCAGGCTAAGAAATAAATATCCAATGATCAACACTCAAATTCCAATTTTCAAGTCTTAAAAATCCCTCACTTCGTGATTGGTCATTGATGATTCATGATTGGATATTCATAAATCCTAGTATGGGAAATTGTATTTTTAGCGTGTTTCGCGTGTTTCGCGGGAAAAAATATTCTATTAGTCCCGGCGTAGCCGGCTAAGTTCATCGTATAGGAAATTGTATTTTGACAGGATGGTCGAATGATTGGGAATTTGTAGCCACGGCCATGTTGGCCGTGTCGTCGCCTCCAACATGGAGGCGGCTACATTAGTCCCGGCAAAGCCGGCTAAGTTCACGCATTACAGGCAAGCATCATTTGATTTTCATGACGGTAAATGTTATATCTGTGCCAGGCTTGGTGCCCTCTTTCCGCCCGAGTTCCGGAGTTCCCCCATTGTCGATTCCAAGCTCTTGCGAATTTCGCTGATTTTCCTTTTGACCTTGGACTCGGGGATTAGAAAAGAGGCAGAATAGGAGATTGTCAGGAAAAGAAAGATGCAAGAGATACTCACCAGGACTTTTTCTTTTTTCAGAAAGAAGAGTAAGCCCTCATTTTTGCTGTCCGACTTTTCTGTCAGGCTACCGGGAGCTGACTCGTCCATAAGTTGCCCTAGTTTTTTATCTTAAAACAGGATTTTCACTTATCTTTGATTTTGATCAGTTCCGTCATGATTTCCGAGAGGCGTTTTGAGAAGAGACTGAAATTCCTTGGTGGTTTTCCTTCGGCCAGGAGGGACTGGTCATATAGTATCTCGGTGAGCTCTTTTATCCTTGGATCTTCCGGGGATTTCTCATATAGGTCCGCCATGGCGGATACAAGCGAGTGTTCTGAGTTCAGTTCTAGGACGTATTTTGTCTCTGGCATTGGCCTGTGCATCGCCTTCATCAGTCTCTCCATGTGCGGTCCCGGAGAGAATTCGTCGGCCTTGAGACAGCAGGGGCTGTCGGTAAGTGCGGAGGAAAAGCGCGCCTCCTTGATGTCGGGGCTTAGAATTTCAGCCAGTCGTTTCAGAAAACTGGAATATTTACTGTTCTTCTTTTCCGCATCCTTCTTCTTTTCCTCTGGTACAAACGAGTCAATGTCAAGTCCTGATTTGCCGGCTATTTTTATTTTTTTTCCTGCATAATCGTTTACCGACCCCAATATCCATTCATCTATAGAATCCGTCATGAATAGGACATCAATTTTATTTTTCTTGAAAAATTCGAGGTGTGGAGAGCTCTCCATGACTTCCTTGTTTTCCCCGAAGAAACAGTATATGTCCTTTTGTGCGGGAGGCATGGCATCGCAATATTTCTTGAGGCTTATCATCTTCCCGGGCTCGTTATTGAGCGACTCGAAAAGCAGTAGGTCGAGGAGCTGTTCCCTGTTTTGCGAGTCTGTGTGTACTCCTTCTTTGAGCACATTCTTGAATTCCTTGTAGAACTTCAGATACTTATCCTGTTCCTTGTCGAAAAGCCTTTTCAGTTCGGCGAGGATTTTCCTGACGAGATTTTTCCGGATTTTTGCCGTCTGCGGGTTATCCTGGAGGATTTCGCGTGAGACATTGAGGGGGAGATCATTTGACTCGACTACTCCTTTCATGAAACGGAGGTATTCCGGAAGGAGAACACCGATCTCGTCGGTGATGAACACTCTTTTGATATATAGCAGGACTCCTTTGCGGGCTGTTTCAGGGGAGAAAAGGTCGAATGGCGCCTTGGAGGGGATGAAAAGCAGTGCATTGAACTCCATGGCGCCTTCCGCAGCATAATGTATCCTTGAAACCGGCTCGTTGTCATAGTGGGAGAGATGAGAATAGAATCTGCCGTATTCCTCGTCCGAGACCTCGGATGCGGGCTTGAGCCACAAGGCCTTCCCTGAATTGAGGACTTCGCGTTCCTTTGATGCTGATTCGTCGCTTTTCTTTTCCGTGCCGGGCATTCTTATGGGGTATGCTATGAAGTCGGAATATTTTTTGACCAATTCGCGGATTTTCCACTCCTCAAGGTATGACTTGCAGTCGCCTTTCATATGGAGATGGATCTCTGTTCCCTGCTCCTTTCTCGAATCTTCCGAGACAGTATATTCGCTTTCTCCCGACGATTCCCATCGGACGGCGGGGCTGTTGTCTCCGGCTTTTTTAGAGATAAGGACAATTTTCTCGGCCACCATGAAAGCGGAATAGAAACCCACTCCAAACTGTCCGATCAGGTCTGGAGCATCTTTCACATCTCTGCCTGTTAACGAGTCCATGTAGGCTTTTGTGCCTGACTTTGCAATTGTCCCGATGTCCCGGATGACTTCGTCGTGGGTCATCCCGATGCCGTTGTCCGAAATTTTGAGGATGTTTTTTTTCTTGTTGGGCTCGATTACAATTTCCCACTCGGCAGAGATGTCGGGGTTTGTCAGGGATTCAAATCGTGCCTTGTCTATCGCGTCCGCCGCATTGGCAACAAGTTCCCTCAGGAAGATGTCCCTGTTCGAGTATAGGGAGTTTATCACAAGGTGAAGCAACTGCTGGACTTCGGCTTCGAATTTCATCTTTTCGCTCATATTTTTCCAATTCCTTTATTTCTTTAAACTTCAATAAATCCGCAAATGTCTGAAAATGTATAACAGGCTATAACTCAAATATATCTGTACTATTTTTTAAGCTTCAAGAGTTTATATTTTTTAGTTTTTTTTGTGTCTGGCATTGATTATAAACGCTCTTCATGTAAATTAAAGGCTCAGATTGCTAAAAATTCAACTAAAAAATTGGAGGAATCAAATGGCGGAAAACCCTAAAAGACCAGAAAAGGGGGGCGATGAAAACCTCCTGGCTAAAATCGAAAGGATAGAATTGAATATCCTGGAGATTGATCGGGCCAGGCACCAGCAGGCGATAATCGCAAGAGTCGGGCTGGTACTGATTTTCGTGGCGATTGTTATCTTTGCGATCAACATGTATAATCTGTTCAGTAAAATAACAAGTGATGAAAATCTTGAGTTGCTTGGACAGGCGGCTTCCAGAGATATGCAGGAGTTGTTCCAGAGTGACTCGAATCTGCAGGCCTTCAAGAACGACCTCACGGGAAGGATCTTTCCCGCCGTCAGCAAGCAAGTTATGGATCGCTTCCTGAAGGAAGTTCCGATCTTCAGGCAGAAGGGGGAGCAACTTCTTCAGAATCTCAAAGTGCATCTGGAAGACTCGGTGAAGACCAAGCTCGCAGGCGAACTTGACAGTTCCCTCAAGGATATTGAACAGCAAATTGTGAAGAAATATCCTAATGTCTCGCTTGAAAAATTAGATGTGGTGATCAAGCAAGTCGAGCCACTCTTCCTTGAAAACATAACCAATATGCTCGAGAGCAAGGTCAATCTCGTAGGCGACGACCTGGATGAGATGGAAAAGACTCTTGACAAATTCAGGAAAATCTCAGAGGACATGAAACTCAATGAAAAAGAAAAGGAGATGCTCAAGCTTGACTTTATGGAAAATCTCCTTGAGCTTGGAATCTATCACATAAATCCGGAAAAAGGGGAACTTCTCGCTGAACAGCCAGCACTCAAGGTGGAGAAAAAAGCTCCAGTGAAAGTCCCCTCACCTAAAAACGCTCCCAAAGGAGGTGTGAAATGAATCCAATTGAAGCCAAAATCGAAGCACTTACCAAGCAGCTTAACCAACGCAATGAAAAGGCGGCCTCCACCACAAGAATGACAGCTGTCGTGTATGGGGTTCTTGTTATTTTCGTCTTTGGATATACTCTTTTCATAGCACATGCCATTGAAAAGCAGGCAACTCCAGACAGTGTCTCGGCCTTCATCAGGGACCGTGTGAGCAGTGTAATCCCGTCACTTCACAAGAAGATTCTTGCCGTTACCGAGGCACAGGCTCCGGTAATCACGGAGAGGGCACTGCAGACAGCCCACGAATATATCCCCAAAATTGAGGATAAGATCAAACAGACTATTGATGATCAGGTAGCTAGCTTCATCAAAGACATAAAGAGAGATTTGATCCCTGAACTCATGTCAGTTCTTGATACGCATGCGAAAGAGATGAATGAACATGCGGAAACGCTTACTGATGCGGTCGCAGCGAAGGCGCTTACCGATAGCATAGTCAAGGAAATTGACGACAAGATCAACTATGAAATAGTAGGAGACGAATTTTTCGGGAAGTTCCACGAGATGCGGAAATCCCTTGACGAGCTTGCCACCACGCCAGTTTCACAGATGACGAGGAAACAGCTTGCGGAAAGAAATGCAATTGTACACTGGCTTTGCATTGTCAAGAGCGGAGACTCGCTGAACAGCTTGTTCTCGGTATTTGTGAGAGACATTGGATTCACGTTCAACTCGCTCATGGACGGATCTTTTTTCATAAATCCGCCACCTCCTGTGGCCGCCGAAAATCCTGAAACTGAGTAAGGAATAGCGCAGGATCACTCCAAATTTTATCAAAGGGCAGCCGAGTGCTGCCCTTTTTTTTTAATTTTTTGTTTACAAACGGACTTTTCAT
>CAIQLG010000339.1 GCA_903872565.1 uncultured Lentisphaerota bacterium
CCTTCTGTCTGAATATACAGGCATAAAATTTGAGTATGTTATCTGCGATCTCTCTGTGATGGATGCAAAGGTAAAATCCGGCGAGATGGATATGTTCATCTCCTTTTATATACCGGAACGTCTCGCATATATGACGCTCACAGAACCCCTGATGGAGTTCGAACAGGTTATTATTGCCCGGTTGGATGCCCCGTTTATGAGCGGCATCAGCGCTTTGAAGGGGAAAAAGGTTGCCGCTGCAAGGGGGGTAAAACTCTATGATAAACTATTCAGCCCATATCCTGAGATTGAGGTGGTTCAGGTAGACACTTCGGAAGAAATGTTCAAGGCAGTGTCGGAATTCAAAGCCGACGCCCTGATTTCAAGAACATACATTGCCGGCTATGTCATGCAGAACTATCCAAATCTCAAGATAGCCGGCATTGCTGGTCTTCCCCCTGAACCATACTATTATGCCGTTCGTAAAGATTATCCGGAGCTGGTAAGTATTTTCAACAAGGCCATCGCATCCATTCCAAGGGAAAAACATGAAGCAATTGTCCAGAAATGGTTCAGTGTCCGGTTTGAATACCGTCCTAACTGGTCTGAGATACTGAAATGGGCATTTGTAATTGGAGGCGCCTTTGCGGTCATCCTTGGGCTATCGCTTGTCTGGAACAGACGGCTGGCAAGAGAAATTGATAAATGCAAACAGACGGAGGAGGTGCTTGCTCAAGTGGCACGGGAGTGGCAAACCACCTTCGACGCCGCCAACGACGTGATCTGGCTGCTCGACAAGGAACAGCGCGTGGTGCGCTCCAACAAGACATCGGAGCGGTTTTTCCAACGCCCGTGCAGCGAACTTGTCGGCAAACACTGCTGGGAGATCGTGCACGGCACAGATCAGCCGATCCCCGAATGCCCTATCTTGCGTGCGAAACACGGCCTGCACCGGGAGACCATGGAGCTGAAGATTGGCGAGAGTTGGTTTGGTATCACCGTGGACCCGATTCTCGATGCGACCGGCCAGTATGCCGGTGCCGTACACATTGTCAGCGACATCACCGACCGCAAGCGGGCGGCGGCGGCGCTGCAGGCGAGCGAGCAGGAGTTTCACTCCCTGGCCGAGGCTATGCCGCAAATTGTCTGGATCACCCGGCCCGATGGCTGGAACATTTATTTCAACCACCAATGGGTGGATTACACCGGCCTGACGCTGGAGGAAAGCTACGGCCATGGCTGGAACACGCCCTTCCACCCGGACGACCAGCAGCGCGCGTGGGATGCCTGGCAAAATGCGACGCAAAACGACGCCAGCTACTCAGTGGAATGCCGGCTGCGGCGGGCCGATGGCGATTACCGCTGGTGGTTGATCCGCGGCGTGCCGTTGCGCGACGCGAGCGGGAAGATTCTCAAATGGTTCGGCACTTGCACCGATATCGAGGACATTAAGCAGGCGGAGGATGCGCTGCGGCAAAAGGTGGAGGAACTTCGTGCCAGCAACGACGAACTGGAACTGTTCAACCGCGGCATGGTCGGCCGGGAATTGCGCATGATCGAACTGAAACAGGAAATCAACGAGCTGTGCCGTCGCCTGGGCGAACCAACGCGCCATGAGACGGACCCGCTTGAGACTGACGATATTCCCGGGACCGGCCCGGCTCCGGCGGCTTGACGATGATGGCGTTTGAGGTGAAACAATGAAATCTGTTTTCAACATATATTCCTTCCTGAAAACCCTATTGTTCATC
>CAIQLG010000340.1 GCA_903872565.1 uncultured Lentisphaerota bacterium
ATCTTATGGCAGACAGATATTGTACACAGGCAGATTCCGTGCTAAATTTCTTTTCAAGTTCCAATATTGTTTTGGGGTAGTTTTCCATATTGATACACTACCCCTTGTGTTACTTTAGTCAAGGGGATACCCCAGTAAATAGAATCAGGCAAGTGCAAACAAAAAAGAGCACAAATTACAATGAGTAATTCAATATATGACTTGGAAGAAAGGACTTTAATATTTGCAAAAGATGTCCGGAAATTTGTCAGAAAACTAAAGAAAGATATTCCGAACTTGGAAGATTCGAGGCAGCTGGTTAATTCTTCCGGTTCTGTTGGAGCAAATTATATTGAAGCAAATGAGTCTTTGAGCAAGAAGGATTTTGTTATGCGAATCAAGATCTGCAGAAAAGAGGCCAAAGAGAGTTCTTATTGGCTTAACTTGATATATGCAGAGGATGATTCATCTCTTGAAAAAGAAAGGATAAGACTTTTTAAGGAAGCAAAAGAACTGACAAGTATTTTTGGAGCAATCTACAGGAAATCTGAAGTGTAAACATGTTTTTTGCAGTTCTTGTTTTCATGATTTCGGATTTTGATATTTATGCCATATTGTTTAGAATTTCGATATTCGTATTTCGAATTTAATAAAAAATGGAGGACTTATGATTACTCTCGTTCCCATACCCAAGCTAGGGCAGTCCGAGGAGACCGTTAAAATCGAGAAATGGCGCGTGAAAGAAGGGGACAAAATTGCGAAGGGCGATATCCTCTTCGAGGTGGAGACCGACAAGGCCGTCCTCGAAGTGGAATCCCAGTTCGAGGGGACACTCTTGAAAATCTTCATTCCCGAAAACAAGGAGGTGCCTGTAATGTCGGTTGCGGCGGTAATCGGCGAACCCGGCGAGAAGATCCCCGAAATCAAGCCGCCTCCCGCGCCAGCAAAGGCCGCCCCGGAAGCCAGGAAAAACCAGCCCCCTGCAAAGGTGACTTCTCCAATTCAAAGAGCTGCCGTTGTCGCTCAGACTGCGAATTTCGCAGAACAGTCTGTGGTGCAAGCTGTTGCATGTGTCAGGCCGAACCCATCCCCGAGGGCGAGAAGCTTCGCGCAGGACTATCTCATCGAGCTTGACAAGGTCGCTGGGACTGGCGGAGAATCAGGCAGAATAACCGAGGCCGATGTGAAGCGTTACCTCGAGGAGAGCGGATATCTCAAGAAGCTCATAACTCCGGCGGCATTCAATGTCGCGAAGAAGGAGAGACTCGAACTTCTTGCAATCGAAGGAACTGGCGAAGGCGGCAGAGTCACCGTTGCAGATGTCAAAGCGGCGGCGTCCGAAAAACCCCGCGAATTCAATGCCATGAGAAAACTGATCGCGAAACGACTTGCCGAGTCAAAACAGCGGATTCCCCATTTCTATGTCACTGTCTCGGTTGACATGACTGAAGTTTCCGGAATCAGAAAAAAGCTCAAAGAAGAAGGCAACGCATTGAGTGTCAACGACTTCATCATAAAAGCCGTCGCGATGGCCTTGAAGGAATATCCCATGGTGAATGCCGAAAGCGATGGAATCACTGCGAAATACAAGTCCAAGATTAATGTGGGTGTGGCCGTCAGCGTCGAAAATGGACTCGTCGTTCCTGTGATCAAAAATGCCGACAAGAAGGCACTTGACGAAATTCATTCCGAAGCTGCGGAATTCGCGGAAAAGGCAAGAAAAGGGAAACTCCTTCCCGACGATATGAAAGGTGGAACATTCACGATCTCCAACATGGGGATGCTGAATGTCGAAAACTTCGCGGCGATAATCAATCCGGGAGAAGCTGCGATTCTCGCCGTTTCAACGGCTATGCCAACTCCTGTTGTCAGGAATGGCGAGATCGCCATAAGAGATCTCATGAAAGTCACGCTCAGTGCCGACCATAGAGTCGTTGATGGCGCGGATGCCGCTAGATTCGCAAATTCCCTGAGGCAAAAGCTCGAGGACAGGAATTTCTGGATGGGAATGGTTTGAGTTCGCGTGGAAACAGGAATCCCCGCCTTTGAACGAGCCGGCGGCGCGCTACACAGACTAGATTTGCTTGGCGGAAGTCCTTCCGCACAAGCAAATCTATAACTTTCCACAATTAGGAGGGAGAATTGTGGAAACGCCATTTGAATTTGTGTCAATCGGGGGCGCTGTCGGTATTGGAATCGGAATCGCGGCATGGAAATAATATTTGACCCCGATGCCTCTAATCAGTTGCAGCCCGACTGTTACTATTCCGGGAAAAAATGGTACACCTCGTTTTTGGATTTGCACAAAACCGGATGCACAAGAAGTGGCGGTAAAATGTGAAGGGGCGCATGTGTGGGCCGCACATTCTTCGAATGTTTCTACAGGGCAGACCATTTTCCTGCTCTCCTTCCTCTGTTATTACTATTACTTTGTTTGAATTTTACATATGGCGAATGAAAAAGCAACAATGTGGAAGGAGAAAGTGGGGAGAATGTCTCCGGTGCTTAAAAGCGAAAAAGCACGAATTGGAATTCGTGCTGGTGGGCTTAATGCAGTGCCATATGCATGTCTTTTGTCTTTCAACAGGCAGGACGGTGTTATTCCTCCTGGTGAAATCCGATCTTTTTCTTGGTCGGGACAGGCGGAGGTGCCATAAGTTGGCGGATGGCGTCGAAAACGATTTTAAATTGCTCGTCGTATCTGGACTCCAATTCATCGAGTCTTTTTGCAAGTTCTTTGTTGCTTGAGAGCATTTCTCTCATGCGCACAAAAGCCTTCATTATGGAAATGTTTATCTTTATCGCCGTACTGCTGTTCAGAACAGATGAAAGCATTGCCACGCCTTGTTCCGTGAAAGCCAAAGGAGCAAAACGGCGCATTTTGAATTTTGCGGTGCCAAAATGGCTCCGCAATTCCATAAATTCCCCATGATCAAGCTGAAACATAAATTCTGCTGGAAAACGCTCGATATTCCTTCTTACGGAACGAACAAGCTGCTTGACTTCAACTCCGTAAAGTTCCGCCAGATCGACATCAGGCATGACCTTCTGCCCCCTCATGAGGAGGATTATTTTTTCTATTCTTTCAAGTGGCACTTGTCCGATATATTGTTCTTCCTTTTAGTTTTTAGAAAATATAGCCGATCAAGATTGATTCAAACGGATCTTCGATCTTTCACTACTCTTTCTCCTTCTCACGCGGATGACATTCCGCGTGGGGCTTCCTGAGATCGGTGATTGTGAGCCGGGTGTAGTGCTTGAGCGTCTGGAGATCCTCGTGGCCCAGTAGCTCCTTCTCGTGGTAGATGTTGGCGCCGCCCCTTATGAGCTCGGTCGCACAGCTCCGCCTGAAGGAGTGCGTCGTTATCTTCCCGGAGAGATTAGACTTCTGCGAATGACCAAGAACTATCAGCCTTATGGTGTGGTACTGTAGCCTTGTGCCGGTAGCGTTGAGAAACAATGCCTTCTCGTCCTTGTTCTCCGCCATGAGCGGCCTCACGGCCTTTATCCAGGTCTCGGCGAACCTGAGCGCCGTGGCGCGACCTGACCGTGTCCGCCATAGCTTCCCAGCGACGGCGGAAGGGACTTCGCATATCTACATTTTATGCGACCCAAGCGGCCTGGTAGGGCGTGTTTCGATGAAACCGCCGTAATAGGACGGACGGCCCCCGCCGATCCGTCCCAACATCCAATTCCGCAAATCAGGACGCGCAGGGTGCGGAGCGCACGCATAAAATCAGATATGCGGAAGTGCCGACGGGGTCTCGGACGGGCGGGGCGGGCGATGAGGCATGGGACGCGCAACTACGACTTCGCATCAGCGAAGGAGGCCATGTCCGACCGAAGCCCGAAGGGCTGAGGGAGGTTGAGACACAGTCGAAATCCGCCATCCGGCGGAGAGGTTGTCCATTGGAAATCAAAAACTTGCAGCTAAAAGAAAAA
>CAIQLG010000341.1 GCA_903872565.1 uncultured Lentisphaerota bacterium
ATATCGGAGAGAGTTTTTTGTCAAAAAGGAAAAGGGCTTTTAGTCTCATAAATACAAATTTTAAGAATTCCTCGGTGAAGTTATTTCCAGAAAACCTAAGAAAAGTGGCAAGTTTTTAACACCCCAGGTCACACCTCCGTTTTTCTTTTATTCATCTTGACATATCGTTCCGATCCATGAAGGAAGTATGAAAAGCAGTCTCGGCGGATGATGCAGGGATGAATAAAGAACAGATGAAAAAGCTTGCAGGGATGATAGGGCGGCAGGGGCTGAAAAGGGATGTATTCTTTTAATTTTAGCAGATTCCCAACAATCCATTTGTCCAATAATCCATGGGACGGAGGTGTTTTGCTCCATTATTGCAAGTTCGAATGAGGCTATTTTAGAATGATTAGCGCGAGCATTCCATCGGAGAAATAACGGATGGCAAAAGCCTTTTCGGATGATTTCAGAGGTTCAGTCAATATTTCTTTTGAAGCATAAGAGACGAGACCTGTGTTTTTCAGATCGTCGACAACTAGATCCCTTTCGCCTGCAACATCAAGGTTCCCTTTTCTCCCTGTTTTTCCGGATGCTCCGAAATACAGGGATTTTCCGTCCGAATCAATGAGATTTGTCTTCCAGAAACGAATGCAATGCGTTTTGGGATAGGATTTCTCGGTGATTTTTTCGAAGGCAAATTCGTTGGATTGGTTGAGCCAGAAGACTGGTGTCAGCGGAGCAGAATCATAAGGTTTTCCCTCGGCCGTGGCAAAACCCATTTTTATTATGTTCTTGATGGAAGGCTGATCCGGGATCTTCCATCCCGCCCTGCTGAAAACTTCAAGAACACCCATGTCGTCTTTCGCCCATAGCATCAAAGAAAAAGGTTCACGCTTCCTCCCGGAAAGTCCGACTGTGTATTTTGTCCACTTGTTGAACGAGAAAATTTCCTGGGGCGATATCTTGGCCGTCAAAACTCTTTCGACATCCAATGTCCTTCCCCTGATCATTTCCGGACGGTAGATTAACGCGCCATAAATTAAGAGGAAAAAGACGGGAATGGCTGCAAAAATATAGGTCAGCATTTTCTTCTGCACAGTTCCCATTTTAAAGTCAATTGTACTGTCCCTGCCGCTCTCGATCACCCATTCGAAGATGGCAATTCCAGTGACAAGGCATATTCCTCCTATGAGATACCCCCCGATCACATCGCTGAAATAATGGACACCCAGATAGAGACGGCTGAATCCGATCATGGCCACCAGAACAAGGGTCGTAAAAATTGTCCATACGGAAAGTCGTGGACGTTCTCCCAGCAGTATGCGCACCAGGAAGTAGCATATGAACCCGTAAAGCAGCACCGAGAAAGCCGAATGTGCGCTTGGAAATGAATGTGTTTTTTCGATGTATGCTGGAACAAGTCCTGCCGGACGCGGCCTTGCAAACGATCCCTCGATGAACCACACGGCCGATTCGCACAGAGCCAGCATTCCAATGAAAGGCCATACCATACGCCTCCGGTTCCAAAGCAACATTATGGCGATGAAGGATATGGAAATCGAAATCACCATCTGCGGTTTGCCGAGAAGGGAAATCCACAGGAATGTTTTTACCATGAATGCGTCACGGAAAAATACCAGGAACAGGGCGACCCGCTTGTCGGCGTCTGTGACAGGATCAACGTCAAGTATGCCGTCCGCCAGCATCGAGAAAAATATGATGAACGCAATTAATGTCAATGCCAGCAGGGTCATGGACAGTCCGGAAAAAATTTTCATATCGAATCTCCGTCCGATAAATGCGGCTGTCGCCGGACACTTGGATCTGAATTTCCGAAGGGGATAAGTTTCAAGGACTGAATCGAAAATTTTGTTTGTTTTTTTGAAGATGAAAAGTACGGATGGGGTGAATGCCTTGGCCAGCAACCAGAACAAGAAGCAGATTACAATCAGGATAAGGAAAAGGACTGAAACCCTCTTGGACCATTCTTCTATCAACTTGAACGCGCCGCCGAAGAAATATCCGATATATATATGCGATACCCCCCAGACAATCCCGCTGAAGACATTCCAGAAGAGAAATACCCTGTAGTTCATCCTCGAAAGTCCGGCCGCAAACGGAATCATGGGACGGATGATACCAATGAATCGGCCCAGGAAAATGCTCTTGTTGCCATGCTTCTTAAAGAATTTCTGCCCCATCTCGACATGGCTGGCCTTGAGAAACCTGTTCTCCTTTTTGAAAAAATGGGTGCCTTTTGTTCCAAGCCAGTAGCTTGCGCTGTCGCCAAGCACCGCGCCAAGCACTGTGACAGACATGAGGACGTATATGTTCAGATAGCCGCGGAAACACATGAATCCAAGCAGTACGATTGCTGTCGTGCCTGGAATGAAACCACCGATTAACGCCAGAGATTCCAGGAAGGCCAGTAGAAAGGCGATCAGATAGCCCCAGAATCCGAAGCTTTCAGTGAACTTTATAATGTAATTTGAAAAATCCATTTTTTATCAATTGGCAGTGCGGTCGGACGTCCTTGGTTTAAGAAAAGTCTGCAATTTTTCCATCCAGACATAAAACACTGGAGTCGCATAGAGCGTCAGTATCTGCGAGAAGAGAATTCCACCGACGACAGTCACTCCGAGAGGTTGTCTTGCCTCGCAGCCGAGTCCGGTTCCGACCGCGAGGGGGATTCCCGCCATGAGCGCTGTGAGCGAAGTCATAACGATGGGCCTGAACCTCAGCACCGACGCCTGAACGATTGAATCCTCGGGAGACATTCCTTTGCGTCTCGCCTCTATCGCGAAATCCACCATCATGATGCCGTTCTTCTTGACAATCCCCACGAGCATTATCAGTCCGATGAAGGCATATATTGTCAAATCTATTTTGAGGAGCCAGAGAGAGAACAGCGCTCCGAAACCGGCAAAGGGCAGGGCGGTGAGGATTGTCAGCGGATGTATGAAGCTTTCGTAGAGTATTCCAAGCACCATGTAGATTATGAAGATGGTGAGGATAAGAAGAAGGTTCATCCCTTTCATTGATTTCTGGAAAGCCTGTGCCGTGCCCTGGAAGGACCCGGAAACCCCTGCTGGGAAGAGTGGGCTGAGATCCTTGTTTATCGCATCGACGGCCTGGCCAAGCGACACGCCCGGTCTGAGATTGAACGAAATTGTCACCGACGGAAGCTGACCGGTATGATTCACCGACTGGGGACCTGCCACGATCTTTCTTTTTATGAGCATGTCCATGGGCACGAGCTGCCCTGTGTCAGAGCGGACATAGAGGAGTGAGAGCGCCTCGGGCGTTCCGCGTTTTGACGGTTCGATCTCGAGGAGCACCTTGTATTGGTCGTCAGGCGCGAATATCGAGCTGACCTGCCTTGTCCCATAGGCGCCGTAGAGGACGTTTTCGATCTGTCCGATGGATATCCCGTGCTTCGAGGCCTGATCACGGTCCAGCTCGATGTCCACTTCAGGGGTTGATATCTGCAGGTCGCTTGATATGTCTATGAGTTCAGGGAGCTTGTTCATCCTGATTTCTGCGGCCTGTGCGAACTTGTAGAGGACTGCGGTGTCGGGGCTTGACAACGTATACTGGTACTGGGACTTGCCGCCCCGGGCACCGATCTGGATCGGAGGGGGATTTTGCACAAAGACACGGATGCCGGGAGTGTTTGAGAGTTTTTTCCTGATGTCGGCGATAATCTCCTCAGCGCCTCTTTTCCTTTCCTTCTTGGTTTTGAGTGTGATGTTTATGTTTCCGGAATTTGACGATGACGAACCGCCTCCACCGCAACGCGACAGGAACGCGTCAATCTCGGGCATTTCCTTCTGTATGATTTTCACAAGGATGTTCTGCCGCTCCTTCAACGCCTCAAATCCGACGCCCTGCTCGGCCTCGGTTGATATAGATATCCTATTCTGATCCTCGTTCGGGACAAATCCCTTTGGAACTTCAAGATAGAGCCAGACCATTGCGACGATGACTGCGGCCGAAATCACGAAGGTGACCCACGTGTTATGCACGCTCCAGGTGAGGGTACTTTTATAGAAGCGTATTATTCCGTTCCACAGTCCCGGATGCCCGGACTTGGCCTGGGCGATACGATTGGTCATGAATCTCGATGCCAGCATCGGAATAAGGCTCAACGCCACCACGCCTGAGACCAGGACGGCAGAACCGATAGTCATTGAAAACTCGTTGAAGAGCCTTCCGACAACGCCACCCATGAACAGGACTGGGATGAAGACTGCGGACAGGGACAATGTCATGGAAACTATGGTGAAGGCGATTTCCGCTGAACCGTCGGAGGCGGCCTGGAACGGGCTCTTGCCCATTTCGTAATGGCGGAAAATATTTTCAAGTGCGACGATCGCATCGTCAACAACAAATCCGAGCGACAGAGTGAGCGCCATCAGCGAAAGATTGTCGAAGCTGTAGCCCAGGAGATACATCACTGAAAATGTGCCGAAGAGGGAGAGCGGAAGCGACAGACTGGGAATGATCGTTGCACGGATGTTCTGGAGAAAGAGAAAGATTATCATGATTACCAGGCAGATAGTGAGCATCATAGTGAACTTCACTTCGGAGGCTGAATTCTGAATAGTCACTGAACGGTCGAAGAAAAGTTTCAAACTCACGGACGACGGTATTGCCGCCTGAAGATCGGGAAGCAGTGCTTTCACGTCTTCGGCGACTTTGACGGTATTTACTCCAGGCTGCTTCTGCACGGCAAGCATTATGGCGCGCTGCTGCGAGTCTCCGGTGCAGTACCAGGCCACGGTCTTGTCGTTCTCAACGCTGTCCAGGGCCGTTCCAATGTCTTCAAGTCTAACAGGGTGGGTATCACGCTTGGCGATGATGATTCTCTTATAGTCCTCCGCCTTCAGGAGCTGTCCCATTGGCTGTATGGTAAATGTCCTGTTCCTTCCATCCAGGACTCCCCCAGGGATGTTGACATTCGCCTTGTCTATCGCGTCCTGCACCTCGTCGATCCCTATTCCCCATGCGGCAAGGCTCTTGGGGTTCACCTGTATTCTTACCGCATATTTCTGGGAGCCGTAGATTGACACCTGTGAGACACCGGGTGTCATGGAAATCTTTGGAATGATTATGCTCTGTGCCATCCTGTCTATTTCAGACATCTTCAATGTCGGGCTGACGAGCGCCATGATCAAGATCGGCTGATCCGCAGGATTTACCTTATTGTACGTAGGAGGAGAGGGCATGTCGGCCGGAAGCTGCCGTGAAGTTCTTGCAATAGCCGCCTGGACATCCTGCGCCGCGGAATCAATGTTGCGCTCCAGGGCGAACTGCAATGTAATCTGCACACTGCCGAGGGAGCTGGAAGATGTCATCGACTCCAGCCCTGCTATCGTGGTGAACTGTTTTTCAAGCGGTGTCGCGACCGCGGAAGCCATTGTTTCCGGGCTTGCGCCTGGCAGGTTGGCTGAAACCTGGATCACTGGATAATCCACGTTTGGAAGATCGCTCACGGGAATAAGTGGATATGTGAGAAGTCCGAATATCAGAATCGCCGCCGTAAGAAGCGTCGTCATTACTGGTCGTCTGATGAATGGAGCGGAAATGTTCATTTCTTATCCGGCACCGGTTCCGTTTTCTTTTCAGACCCGGCGGAACTGACCGCCACCTTGGCTCCCGGAACCAGACGGAACTGCCCGGTGAGCACGACAGTCTCGTCGGCCTGAACTCCCTTTGATATAGCCGACAATCCCGCATTGGTGCGTTCAACCTCGACCTGCCTGAGTTCAACCGTCGAATCGTTCTTCACGACAAAAACCTGGGTCCCCAGTTGTCCATTCTGTACGGCGTCCGAGGGTACTGCAATATAAATTTCATCTGCGGAAAGCTCAATCGAAACGTCCACGAACTGTCCGGGCCAGAGCGATTCGTCAGCATTCTGAAAAAGCGCCTTCATCCTGACAGTTCCGGAATTCTGGTTCACCGCATTGTCTATGAAGCAGAGCTCGCCCTTGTTCGGGATTTTCCCCTTCGAGGATTCGATGCAGGCGACGACTTCGATCTTCCTGCCGTCGGCGATAAGCCTCTGTACGACAGGAAGAAGCCGTTCAGGCAGGGAAAATGCGACATAGGCTGGACTTGTCATCGAGATGCTGGCGATTATGTCATCATTGATTTTTATGATGGCTCCTTCATGGATGAGAATGTCTCCGACACGTCCGTCAAAAGGTGTTTTAATCGTGCAGTATTCCACATCCAGGTTCGCCTTGTCTATGTTGGCCTCGTCTATTTTTACGGCCCTCTTGAGGGATTCCGAAATAGCCTTTGTCTTGAACATCTCATCCTCGGACACGATGTTCTTTTTGAAGAGTTCGTCCTTGACTCTTGTCTGCCTTTCGGCATCGGCCAGAAGCACCGTGTCGCGTTCCATGTTCGCCTCAATCTGCTTGAGATTTGCCTCGTAAGGCCTTGAATCTATCCGGGCCAGGATGTCCCCCTTCCTGATTTTTTGCCCTGGGACGAATCCTATCTTAATGACTTTGCCCCCGACAAGGGAGGTGATGTTCACGGAGGAAAAGGCCTCGACTGTTCCGTAGGTGTCGAAGATCCATGGAATGTTCTGTGAAACCGCCTTAGCCACTGTCACGGGTACCGGTGGCACCTCCTGCGGCTTCTTTTTGCCAGTATCTTCAGACTTATTGCAGCCAAAGGAAAGTGAGAACATGGCAAGCACAGCAAAAAGGCCAAACGTGAGGCACGGCCTTTTGAGTCGGTGGAGATGGATTTTATTTTTCATACGATGACATCATTTTAAAAATTGAAAGGCATTCGAATTCAAAAGGATACCAATATCATTCCATGGGAGAGTAATCAAGTAATGATTCGGTTCCTTATTACATAATCACATCAAGGTAAGACGGTTTTTTAACCGGATTATTGCCCAAAGATTATTTATTGGCAATATTTTGGGAATAAATTGCGTCAGCAATTTATTTCCAGGCAGACCTTCTTGTTGCCCTGCATCCTTCATTGACTGGTTCACAAATAAGGAAGTCGCGAAAGTCAAGGTGCCGTATTCCCTTGTAATCACCACCCGCATTCTTGATGGAAGTGCGACATCTCAGCTTCCCCCTTTCCATGGATAATCTGTCCGGAAAGAATCACATCCAGATTATCTGGGCGGACATTTTTTAAAAATAGTTTGTCTGTTTTAGTGAATTTTACTTGCATCGCTTCCAACATATTATACATTTTAAAAATTATTTTTATTCGTTTGATGGTGTTTCAATCGTTGTTGATTTATAATATGTTTATATGCAAGTATTTGTGCCTATAGCGTATGGAAGAAGTTTAATCACGCATTCTGCTCCCATAAAAGAGGCAGGAGAAGTCTGTTATGCAAAATGAACTGATAAAGGCAAGTCTTGATCCGGCCTGCATACGGTTGGAACTCAAGGCCAAAACAAGAGACGAGGCCATTCGTGAACTCGTATGGCTCATTCACGCCAAGCATAACCTCAGGAGTCCGGAACAGGTTCTCAACGTAGTCATGGAACGTGAACGCATGATGACCACAAGCCTGGAAAATGGAATAGCAATTCCGCACGGCAAGACAGACATCGTGGACAAGGTGCTGGTTGCGGTCGGAATAAAGAAATCCGGGATTGATTTCAATAGCTCGGATGGCCAACCTTCCAATATAATAATTCTCATGGTGTCGCCCGCCGCCATAAGCGGACCTCACATGCGCTGTCTCGCCGAGATATCAAGGCTTCTCACATCGGGAAAAAACCGGATGAAGCTCATCGAGGCCAAAGATGCTGAAACAGTATACAGGATTATGACGGAGCCAGGAGTGTAGAAATGGTGTTTGCGGAAAAATATATCATCAGAACCTTGGTGCTGCTAGCGCTTGGCGTCCTGTTGTTTTTTCATTATCCGCCTCTCCATGGAGCCCCCACACGTTCAACTGTTGAGGCATCAGCCATTCAAACTCCTGCAGTGGCGGTGCCTGAAATCCCGGCAGCGATGCCCGGCGAGGCCGGAGCTGAAGGCCACAAAACGCAAAGCGCGCACCAATCGCCAAAATCACATCACATTTTCAACATCCACCTCATCCCTGTCACCAACTCCATGATCTCAAGCTGGATAGTGGCTTTGCTGATGGTTTTTGCATCGCTACTTTTCAGTCATTCACTGAAAACCGGAAAGCTCAAGAGCTTCACTGGTCTGGTCGAGTTTGCCGTTTCCTTTCTCCTGGACTTCTTTAAGGATCTGATTGGAAACGATCTTGTGCGAAGGACATTCTGGTTTCTGGCTTCCCTGTTCTTTTTCATTCTTCTCATAAACTGGGCGGATCTCATCCCCGGAGTCGGCAGTATTGGCTGGGGCATGCAGACACCCGACGGGTTCGAAATCACCAGGCCTCTTTTCAGAGGCGCTGCGGCAGACCTGAACCTGACTTTTGCCCTGTCAGGCCTTTTCTTCATATATTGGTTCTTCCTTGCTATCAAGATGAATGGACCGATCGGTTTCATCCTCCATATTTTCGGGCCCAAGGGTGAATCCCGGGGGGTGATGTATGTCGTCATGGTAGTAGTTTTCATCGCCGTGGGTTTTCTTGAGATCATCTCGATACTCGTGCGCCCATTGTCGCTTTCCCTGCGACTCTACGGGAATATCTTCGCAGGAGGAGTTCTTCTTGAAACGATGATGAGAAAATTTCCGGCATTCGCTTGGATTGTGCCGCTTCCCTTTTATTTTATGGAAACCTTGGTGGGAGTTGTCCAGGCATTCGTCTTCGCACTGCTCTCGGCGGTTTTCATAATGCTGATGTGTTCTCATGACGGGGAGCATGAACCAAGTTCGGGAGTCGAGGAAAAACATGCGGGCTGAAAAACCGAAATGCGTAAGTATTTATTGTTATATTAGTTGTAGCCACGGCCACCTGTCCTACGAAGCCTTGGCATAGTAGGATGTTGGCCGTGTTCGCCCCCAGCATGGGGGCGGCTACAGTTAAATTTCCAATAAAAACTGGCGAGTCATGCGAAAAGTCTGATTAGTTTAATAATAAAAAATTGTAAAACAGGAGAAAAGGAAATGAATTTTATTCACATTGGCCTTGCCGCTTGTGGCGCGGCAATAGGAGTCGGCCTGATTGGTCTGGGAGCCACACTTGCAGTTGGTAGAAACCCGGGAGCTTCAAATAAGATTCTCGTCCAGGCCATTCTCGCGATCGCGTTTGCCGAGGCCTGCGTTTTCTATGCAATTTTCCTGGCCAGATGAAGTGAACGGAATCAGGATTAACTCAAAAATTTTAACGAGATGAGAATATATGAACTTTGTGTTCATAACAGCCGAGGTTGTCCAGCATCCCAGCTTGGCCGATACGATTGACACGTTTGGTATAAACAAGTACGATCTTATCGCCCAGGCCATTTGCTTCCTCATTCTAGCATACGTCCTGAACCGTTTTGTCTTCCGCCCCGTGATAAAAATGTCGGACGAGAGACGACGTGAAGCCGAAGAAGCCTCTGCAAATGCGGAGAAGATAAGGAAAGAGCTCAAGGAAACCGAAGATGCGAGAGCGGAAATTTTGCACAAGGCCCGCGAGCATGCTGAAAAAATCATTTCCGAGACGAAGGCAGGGGCCGATCTCCTGAGGGAACAGGAAAAGATCAGGACTGAACAGCTTGCCGTCCACATACTGGAGAAAGCCCATGAAGATGCAATGCTGAGCCACAGGAAGATGAAAATAGAGCTTAAAAACGAGATCGCCGACATGATAGTCCGTCTCACGGCCATTCTGACGGAAAAAAATCTGAACAGCGAGGACAGGGAGCGGCTCCTGAATTCCGCGATAAAGGCTATTTCCGCGGAGGCGCCCGGTAATGGGGCTGGAGCACCCAAATGAAACTCAAGCGCGAACATAAACGGATGGCAAGAATTCTCTGGAACGAGTCGTTCGTGAACGGGGTGCCTGATTTTTCCGTGGTCGGCGAAAGGCTTGAACAGCTCCGTAGCATTAACAACAGGTACAAGGAGTTCATCTTCGTGGCTCTTCTCGAAAGGATACAGGTTTATCTCCGAGAGCACAAGCTCCGGATAATCAGCCCTGGAGATCTTGACAGTGATAGAAGGAAGAAGGTTCTTTCCGCTGTCGGACTTTCCGGCGGATACACGGGTGGAATAGAGTTTGCAATGGACCCTTCGCTGATTGCAGGGCTCAGGATTGAGAAAGGATACGACATCGAAGATTATTCGGTGTCAAAACAGCTCGGCACATTGAAAAAAATATTTATGGACAACTGAAACAGGCAGAACTTATGGAAAATATAATCAAAGAAATCGAAAAGACAATAGAATCGTTCCATCCGGATGTCCGGAGGGAGGAGACGGGCATCGTAACCGAGGTTGGAGATGGAGTCGCTAAAATCGAAGGACTCCGGAATGTCCGACTTAATGAAATGCTTGATTTCGGGGATGGGATAGTCGGGCTTGCGCTGAATCTCGAGGAATCAATCGTAGGTGCCATAGTCCTTGACAATATCGGGGCAATCAGGGAAGGGCAGTTGGTCAGCAGGACAGGAAAGCTCCTCCAGGTACCGTCTGGCAAATCCATTCTCGGAAGGGTGGTTGATCCGCTCGGGCGCCCCCTTGACGGCAAAGGGCCGATACAGGCGGAAGGGTTTATGCGACTTGAAAAGTCGGCTCCCGGCATCATAGGACGCAAGTCGGTTAGCATACCGCTTCAGACCGGAATAATTTCCATTGATGCCATGATTCCCATAGGCAGAGGACAGAGGGAGCTCATCATCGGAGACAGATCCACCGGGAAGACGGCGATCGCAATTGACACCATCATAAACCAGGCAAGGCTCAACCGCATCGCAGCCGAAAAATCAGACACTTCCTATCGGCCAGTACACTCGGTATATGTCGCGATCGGACAGCGTCAGTCAAGCGTTGCCAACGTGATCAGGATTCTCGAGGAAAACGACGCGATGAAAGACACGGTCATTGTCGCGGCAAACGCCGCCGACTCCGCAGCTCTCCAGTACCTTGCTCCTTTCAGTGGAACCGCAATCGGCGAATGGTTCATGGAGAGAGGGATGGATGCTCTTGTCATCTACGACGATCTCTCGAAACACGCAGTCGCCTACAGGCAGATTTCTCTGATTCTCAAGCGGCCTTCCGGGCGCGAAGCCTATCCTGGCGACATATTCTATCTTCACAGCCGCCTCCTTGAAAGATCTGCGTGTCTTTCCAACGAGCTTGGAGGAGGCTCTCTCACTTCTCTGCCGATCATCGAGACGCAGGCCGGAGATGTTGCGGCATACATTCCCACGAATGTGATATCCATAACTGATGGACAGATCTACCTGGAAGGAGAACTCTTCCACCAGGGGATCAGGCCGGCAATTTCGGTCGGGATATCGGTCTCGCGCGTGGGATCGGCGGCACAGATCAAGGCCATGAAGGAGGTGGCCGGAAGAGTTAAGCTCGATCTTGCTCAGTTTCAGGAACTTAAGGCTTTCGCCCAGTTCGGCTCCGATCTCGACTCCAAGACGCTGGCGCTCCTCGAAAGAGGCAAGAGGATTGTCGAACTTTTCAAACAGGGACAGTACGCTCCAGTTCCTGTCGAGGAACAGGTGCTCCAGCTGTGGGCCGTCCAGAACTCGTACTTCGACCAGTTTCCGGTCGGGGAGATCCGTGTGGCAAGGGACAGGATTCTCAGCTTTGTCCGCACCGCCAGAAAGGAAGTCTTGGAATCTATCCGCAAAGAAGGAAGGATAACGAAAGAAATAGCTCAGTTGCTACAGGACACGATGTTGGATTTCAAAAACATTTCATGAATTTAATTATTATAATATGCCGAATTTAAGAGATATACGCAGAAGAATCAAATCAGTCAAGTCGATGTCGAAGTTGACACGCGCGATGTATATGGTGGCTATTTCCAAAATGAAAAAAGCCCAGTATGCCGCGGCATTTGGAATTCCATACGCCGACATGCTGAACGACATCCTGATGCAGGCGACAGCGCATTCCGGTGGTTACCAGCATGCACTGAGGCAAAGACGTCCAACCAATCGGAAGCTTGTTGTAGTGGTGAGCACAGACAGGGGACTGTGCGGCTCGCTGAACACTAATCTTTTCCGCGAATGTGCAAAATACGATCCGAAAGAAACATTTTTCATTGCGATAGGTGCCAGGGGTGCCCAGTTCCTACAGAAAACGGGAAGGAATCTCATAGTTGATTTTCCCTACAGCGATCCGCCGACACTTCCGGAGGCAAGAATGATTTGCAGGTTTATCACCCAGTTCTTCCTCGACGATGAGATTGACAGCGCTGACATAATATTCAGCTATTTCGTATCTACATTCAAGCAGGTGCCTTTCACGTGGAAGTTCCTGCCGGTCGGCCTCGTACAGGATGGATTCGACCAGATGCCGGAATCAATCCGCCGCACACGTCCATCCCTGACGGCAACCCCCAGTTCGCGACAGGAATCTGGGGAATTTGATTTCGAGCCGGACGCGCCCACAATTTATGAATCACTGATTGTCAGAAGTCTAGATTATCAGCTTCTCCAGATATTCAGGGAGGTAAGGGCGAGTGAACATAGCGCCAGGATGGTCGCGATGAAACAGGCCACAGACAATGCGGATGACATGACTGAAAAACTGGAGCTGACTCACAATAATCTGCGTCAGGCTTCAATCACAAAGGAACTCCTCGAGATATGCAGTGCTACTGCGGGAGCCGAGTAACAGCATCAAAAATGAAAATTAATATAAATATCAGGTGAAATAAATGCAGAGCGGCAAAATCGTTCAGGTAATAGGACCGGTCGTTGATGTGGAATTTGACACATCGCTACATCTTCCATCCATCAACGAGGCGCTTGTCGTCACACAGGATGAGGTAGATGGCCGAAAGGCCGCACCTCTCGTCCTCGAAGTTCAACAGCACATCGGAGGAAGATGGGTGCGCACAGTCGCCATGGGACCAGCCGAAGGCCTCAGGAGAGGGATGGAAGTCGTGAGCACGGGATCCCCCATCAAAGTTCCGGTCGGGATGGGGGTGATGGGCAGGATACTCAACCTTGTAGGGGAACCAGTTGATGAAAAAGGCGAGGTCAAGGCTGAAAAATATATGCCTATCCACCGCCGCCCCCCGCTACTTACGGATCAATCCACAAAGCCGGAAGTCCTTACAACTGGGATCAAGGTCATTGATCTCATATGTCCATTTCTCAAGGGCGGGAAGGTTGGCGCTTTTGGTGGTGCAGGAGTCGGAAAAACTGTTGTGATCATGGAACTTATAAACAATATTGCCAAGCTGTACGGCGGTTTTTCTGTCTTTGCCGGAGTCGGAGAGCGATCACGCGAGGGGAACGATCTGTATCATGAGATGTCTGCCGCCGGCGTAATAGACCAGACAGATTTGTCCAAGTCGAAGATTGCACTCGTGTTCGGCCAGATGAACGAACCGCCGGGCGCCAGAATGCGGGTCGCGCTTTCCGCTCTTACCATAGCCGAATATTTCAGGGACGAGAAGTTCCAGGACATTCTGCTGTTCATTGACAATATTTTCAGGTTCTCCCAGGCGGGATCCGAGGTCTCCGCACTTCTGGGCAGGACCCCGAGCGCCGTTGGTTACCAGCCAACCCTCTCATCTGAAATGGGAGAATTGCAGGAACGCATAACTTCTACAAAGGCGGGTTCGATAACATCCTTCCAGGCAGTCTATGTTCCGGCAGACGATATGACGGATCCGGCACCTGCCACAACGTTCGCACACCTGGATGCCACAATCGTCCTCGACCGCGCCCTCACAGCACAGGGAATTTTCCCGGCGGTTGACCCGCTTGCGTCAAGCTCCAGGGCACTGTCTCCAGAACTGGTTGGAGTAGAACACTATGAGACTGCAAGAAACGTCCAGCAAATACTCCAGCGCTACAAGGAGCTGCAGGACATCATCGCGATTCTTGGAATAGATGAACTTTCCAACGATGACAGGATCATCGTTGCGAGAGCAAGAAGAATCCAGAAATTTCTGAGCCAGCCATTCACTGTCGCAGAAGTTTTCACCGGAAGAGAAGGGCGTCAAGTCGCGGTACAGGATACTGTCAGAGGATTCAAGGAAATCCTCGAAGGGAAGCACGACGAGACACCAGAAGCGAACTTCTATATGAAGGGCGGAATCTCAGAAGTAATTGAAGAAGGGTGAAATGGCAGACAATATAAAAGTTAAAATAATAACTCCAAAACATGTTGTTTTCGACGGCTTGGCCACGGCTGTGACTATTCCGGCTGAAATGGGGGAGATGCAGGTCTTGTACGGCCATATTTCTGTAGTGTCAAGACTTAAACATGGCAAAGTCATTATCATCAAGGACTCTTCTCCTCAGGAAGAATTCGAGGTTGAGGACGGCTTCTTCAGAGTCACGTCAGATCAGGTTAGCATCTTGGCGGACAGAATCATAAATTAGATTGATCCCGATACCTGTACCTTTCCTGCGTTCGATTTTTCCACAATCCGGGCGAGCCATCGGGAACTCGACAAAGGATCATATTCTCCTCGACAATATGGACCACAAAAAGTATCGCGGCGATCAAAATCAACAAGGGAAGAGGAGGCGTGTGGCCTGCGGTGGAATAACTTTTCGAGTTTTATAATCATAGGTATTGAAAATTTCATTAATGGATAGTAGCCTATACTAATTCACGTTAAAAATCGTTAAAACAAGGAGAGGAACAATGATGAAGCAGTTGCTGGCGATCTTCGTAGTCGGGGCCGTCTTATGCGCTGGAATGGCCTTCAATGTAAAGGCAGAGGATTATTCAGGCAAAACCACGTTGGAGAACCTCCAGGCCGCATTCAATGGAGAGTCAAATGCGAAGTCCCGTTATGAGGCTTTTGCCGTAAAGGCCGATGAGGAAGGTTATAAATCTGTCGCCGCTCTTTTCCGGGCCGCCTCAAAGTCCGAAAGTATTCACGCCGAAAAACATTCGACGGTAATTAAAAAAATGAGTGCCGAACCTAAAGCCGAAATAGTGAAACCCGAAGTGAAGTCCACCAAGGAAAATCTCGAAGCCGCGCTGAAGGGTGAGACCGAGGAAAGAGACAATATGTATCCGGCCTTCATCAAACAGGCGGAGAAAGACAAAGAATCAGGAGCAGTCCGCTCCTTCAAGGGTGCTTTGGCCGCAGAAGTCGAACATGCAAAATTTATTAAGCAGGCACTTTCTGAACTCGACTCATGGAAAAATTCCGGAAAGGAATTCCTGGTCTGCATAATTTGCGGCTATATGACGATGGACCCGCAACTCAAGAAATGCCCCGTCTGCTCCGCCCCACGTTCAAAATTCGAAGTGTTCAAATAAGCTGCCAAGGGAATTGTCTCTTTACCACAAAGACACAGAGACACAAAGTTGTTTTTATGTTTGGGCACGCAATAGGAAATGAATTATTATTGCTGTAAATTTTTGTGTCTTTGCGTCTCTGTGGTTGACTTAAAATGAAAAAAGCAGCTTGCCTAATATTTCTTGTATCCCAGGTTATTGTCATAATATCTTTCTGGGCATGGAACCATATCCACAATCCCATGGGAAATGTTCTCACTGGAGAGTCTGCAGGACAACTCCTCGCCTATGGCCGCCTCGCCGGGCTTCTTGCGACATTCGCAATCCTCATCCAGATAATCCTTGCCGGCAGGGTGAAATGGGTGGAGACAGCATTCGGGCTTGACCGTCTTTTCCATATGCACGCCATCATCGGTTTTTCCTTCCTGATTTTTCTTTTCGCGCATCCGATCCTAGTCACTGCTGGCCATGCACTGCAGGCGGATACAAGTCAGAAGGAACAGTTCATTGATTTCCTTCGCAACTGGGAGGGTGTTTTCGCCGCGACGATAGGCGCCGCAATAATGGTTGCGGCAGTCGGACTATCAGTTCCATATATGAGAAGAAAAATGAAATATGAAACCTGGTATTACACTCATCTTTCTTTTTATGTCGCAATAGCATTGGCGTTCGGACATCAACTCGAAGTGGGAAGCGATTTCACCGACAACCGCTGGTTCGCCGGCTACTGGTATGCACTATACATCTTTGTCTTTGCTAACCTGCTATATTACAGCCTCATACGTCCGATTTGGTTTTTCCTAAGGCACCGTTTCTTCGTCTCGAAAGTTGTCGCGGAATCGGACGATGTCACCTCGGTATATATCGAAGGGAAAAAAATGGAATCGTTCAAGGTCGATGCTGGACAATTCATGATAGTCCGTTTCTGGGGGAGGGGGGTCCGATGGCAGGCGCACCCGTTTTCAATGTCCTGTTTTCCTGACGGCAAAAAAATCAGACTCACAATCAAGCGTCTCGGAGATTTCACGGAGAAGATTCCCGAACTCAAGCCGGGAACACCAGTTGTCATTGATGGGCCGCATGGCATTTTCAATGCAAGTCGTTGCGGGGCGTCGAAGGTGCTTATGATCGCAGGTGGAATTGGCATCACGCCTATCCGTTCCATCGCGGAAGAACTTGTCGCGAAAAAACACGATGTCGTCATTCTCTACGCCAACCGCGATGAGAAATCAATAGTGTTCAGGAAGGAACTCGACGATCTTGCCGCCTCCTCGGCTGGCCACCTCCGCGTAATCCATGTCGTCAGCAATGACCCCGGCTGGAATGGAGAGAAAGGGCGCATTGACAACGAAAAAATCACCCGGATTGTTCCAGATGTCCTCGAGCGCAAGGTCTATCTATGCGGCCCGCCTCCGATGATGAAATCTACGCGGAAAATATTGGCGAAAATCGGTGTCCCCAAATCTCACATCTTCTATGAAAAGTTTGCACTATAAATATTTGCTGAGTCCGCGATCCGATGGGCGATTATAAATGTGGTTCTGGAAGCTTGTGCGGTTGCAAATCAGTGCTGACTTGTTATTTTAGTGTTGAAATATTGTTACGACGAACTATTATTGAAAATGAACCAGAAGCAGAGTCAGAATATTGATAAGCTCGAATCCCATCTCTGGGAGGCGGCTCATATTATTACTGGTCCTATTGATGCTTCCGACTACAAGACCTACATCTTTCCTATCTTGTTTTTCAAACGCGTATGCGATGTCTATGATGAAGAGTTTGCAGAAGCCATGCAGTTTTATAATGATAAGGAGATGGCGCTGTCACCCGAACAACACCGAATTCAAGTTCCCAATGGTTGCCACTGGAGAGATGTTATTGCGGCTACTAAAGATGTCGGGAAAGTGCTTAAAACCGCCTTCCTTGGTATCGAGAAAACGAATGACCGATTGTATGGGATATTTGGAGACGCCGCTTGGACTAATAAAGATCGTCTCCCTGATCATCTTCTTCTTCAGCTTTTAAACCATTTCAACAAGATCAACCTCGGAGTTCAAAATGTCCGCGACGATGACATGGGCAGAGCTTATGAATATCTCATCAAACGCTTTGCGGATAAGGCCAACAAGAAGGCCGGTGAGTTTTATACACCTCGTTCAATTGTCAGACTTATGGTGAATGTGCTGGATCCAAAACCGGGAGAAACCGTCTATGATCCTGCCTGCGGTACCGGCGGAATGCTGCTAGAGACTCTTCACCATGTCAAGGAACACGGCGGGGATCCACGTCTCCTCAAACTAAAAGGACAGGAAAAGAATCTTACTACCGAAGCTATCGCCAGGATGAACCTTTACCTCCACGGTATGGAGGATTTCGATATCAGACGTGGCGACACATTGCGAGATCCTAAATTTCTGACCTTGGATCGTCTCGAACAGTTTGATTGCGTGATCGCAAATCCTCCCTTCAGCTTAAATGAATGGGGTTATGACAAATGGACTTCAGACCCATATAATCGGCATGTTTTTGGTCTTGCCCCAAAAACAAATGGTGATTTCGCCTGGGTCATGCACATGTACACTTCCATGAAGGAATCAACAGGAAGAATGGCTGTTGTGCTCCCTCATGGCGTCTTGTTCCGTTCCGGAGCCGAGGCGAAGATTCGTAAGAAGCTTTTGGATGTAGGTGCAATTGAAACGGTGATTGGCTTGGCAGGGAATTTGTTTTACGGCACAGGTATTCCAGCCTGTATCCTTGTCCTACGTAAAAAAGTGACAAGGAATACTCCAGTTCTTTTTATCAATGCCGAAGAGATCTACACAAAAGGCCGTGCTCAAAACACAATGTCAACAGAACAGGCAGATAAAATTTATTCGATTTATGTCAATCAGCACAAGAAAGCATTTGAACAGGAAGGTGTCAGCCGCTGGGTTGAATACAGCGAGTTGAAAGAGAATGATTTCAATCTGAATATCGCCCGATATGTGCAAAAGCCTCTTGAAGAAGAAACCATCACGGTCGAAGAAGCACTGCGGGATTTCAAAATAAAACTGGCAAAACTGGAAAAAGCAGAAGATGAGCTGGAGTTATTGCTCGAACGGGAAGGATTTGAATTATGAGCCTATCTCAACAACAACTGGAAAGCATGCTATGGGGCGCAGCCGAGTATTTGCGCGGCCAGATTGATGCTTCCGATTATAAACAATATATTTTCCCGCTCCTATTCTATAAAAGACTTTCCGATGTCTATCGGGATGAATATGAGGAAGCTCTGAAATTCTCCGACGGCGATAAGGAATATGCGGAATTGCCGGAACAGCACCGCTTTGTCATTCCGGAATCTGCAAGATGGGAAAAACTGCGGGAAAACACGACTAATATTGGTGAATTCATCCAAAAGGCGCTTCGCAGCATTGAAAAAAGCAACAACCGCCTCTACGGAGTATTTGGCGACGCCCAATGGACAAATAAGGAACGTCTGCCGGATCACCTCCTGTCTTCACTAGTCGAACACTTCAGCAAGATTCCTCTGGGAATAAAAGCTGTCACCCAGGACGACCTCGGCGAGGCCTACGAGTATCTCATAAAGAAATTTGCGGACGACTCCGGCCATACCGCCGCAGAATTTTACACCAACCGGACCGTTGTTCATCTCATGACCCGGATCATGGAGCTCAAGCCGGGGGAAAGTGCCTACGATCCTACCTGTGGCACAGGCGGAATGCTCCTCAATGCCGTGATGGATTTGAGAAAGGAAGAAAACAAAATTAGCAACGAAAAAAATAAAACACACGAACGTGTGCGAAAAGGGAAAGACTGGAGGACGGTCAAGCTATACGGGCAAGAGGTCAACTTGTTGACCAGTGCCATTGCACGAATGAACATGTTTCTTCATGATATCGAGGAGTTCGACATTCAGCGCGGAGACACATTGGCAGAACCAAAGTTTCTCGAATCTGACGGACTTAAACAGTTTGACGTGATCTTTGCCAATCCCCCATACTCCATCAAGAAATGGGATCGGGCTAAATTCGCAAGTGATCCCTATAAGCGCAATGATTTTGGTGTGCCGCCGCAGGGATGTGCGGATTACGCATTTTTTCAGCACATCATCAAAAGCCTGAATCCGAAAACAGGCCGGGCTGCCATGCTATGGCCGCACGGTGTGCTCTTCCGTGATTCAGAACAGGAAATCCGGAAACAGATAATTGAAGCCGACATGATCGAGGCAGTGATAGGACTTGGCCCAAACCTCTTTTACAACTCCCCAATGGAATCATGCGTAGTCGTTCTCCGGATGAACAAACCAAAAAACCGGCGGAAGAAGCTTCTATTTATCAATGGGGTCAAAGAAGTCAACCGGGAACGCGCCTTCAGCTTCCTGAGTGATGGCAATCTCGGAACACTTGTGGATGCCTATTTCGAACCGGAAAAGCATGGAGACATTTCACGACTGGTGGACATCAGCGAAATTCGCGAAAATCTCCACAATCTTTCCATCCCGCTATACATCCACAAAAGAGTATCAGAGGATGAACAGGATTTGGAGTCAACCATTGAAGCATGGCAGGTCGGCCGTGTGGAGCTTAAGAAACAATCAAAGAAACTTTTTAAAGCTTTAGAAGAATTGGGGTTTAAAGCATGAACCACGAAAAACATGAAATGAATTTCAAATTAAATGGACTTGTCTCGTTTCAAATTGGGGAGACGATGTCTCCCCAATTAAAACAGCGGCATGAACTTGTTTTCAAACTATCATTCAGCCATCAGAAGAAGATACAGGAGAAACAGCCATGAACCACGAAAAACACGAAAGGCACGAAAATAATATTTATACAAAATCAAATATTATGTTTTTGCAAAACAAAAATTTACCCGTTATTTCTTCTTTCGTGCTTTTCGTGTTTTTCGTGGTAAACAAAGGAGTTTCGCTATGAATCCGGATAAAATTCTTTTCAAGGATGAATGTTATCAAATCCAGGGAGCAATATTTGACGTATATAGAGAGATGGGATGTGGCTTTCTTGAAGCTGTCTATCAGGAATGTTTGGAAAAAGAATTGGCTAAACGTGGAATCCCGTTTGAAGCTAAGCGGGAACTTACGCTGACTTATAAAGATGAGCCATTGAAGCAAACCTACAAGCCGGATCTGATTTGCTTTGGTAAAATTATTGTAGAATTGAAATCAGTTAAGGAAATCGCGCCAGAGCATGAAGCACAAATATTGAATTATTTAAAGGCAACTGGATTAATGGTCGGACTACTGGTGAATTTTGGAGATTATCCAAAAGCAACTGTGAAAAGATACGTTTTATGAACAACGAAAAAGTAAATTGTTAACCACGAAAAACACGAAAGTCACGAAAATAATATTTATACAAAATCAAAGATTATGTTTTTGCAAAATAAAAATTTACCCATTATTTCTTCTTTCGTGTGTTTCGTGGTAGATAAAAGGTTTTTAATATGGCAATAAAATTAACCGATAAACAGATTCAGGATGGCTGGCGGATGGTTAAATTTGCGGAAATCGCAAAAAACATATCTCAACGCGTTGAACCATCTGAAACAAATCTGAATGTGTATGTTGGTCTAGAACACCTTGATCCGCAGTCTTTGAGGATAACACATCGTGGAGTGCCATCAGATGTTCAAGGACAAAAACTACGTGTTCGGCCCGGACAGATAATCTTTGGAAAGCGCCGGGCATATCAGAAAAAAGTTGCCGTAGCTGATTTTGATGGTATTTGCTCCGCACACGCTATGGTTCTGGAAGCTATCCCTGGGAAAATCATTCCTGAGCTTCTTCCATTCTTTATGCAGTCAGACATGTTTATGGACAGAGCAGTTGCCATCTCCGAAGGGTCTCTATCTCCAACAATCAAATGGAAAACCTTGGCAATTCAACAATTCCCCCTGCCATCCCTCGACCGCCAGGAAAAAATCCTCGAAGTCCTGCAGAAGGTGGAGGAAGTCTATTCTCTTGCAGAAGATTCTTTGGCATCTGGCATTAAAGCAAAGGATGTTTCTGCCGTCCATTTTTATGATGGAAAGAAAAATTTGAAGCTCATACAAAAAACACTTGGTAAACTCAGTTATAAAATACAAGATGGAACACACTTTTCTCCAAAAACTCAAAGTAAAGGTTACAAATACATTACATCTAAAAATATAAAATTCGGCTACTTAGATATTGATGATATTGAATATATTAGCAGAGAAGAACATGAAAATATTTATAAGCGCTGTGATGTAAAGAAAAACGATATTCTATTAACAAAAGATGGAGCCAATACAGGGAATGTTTGTATTAATCCATTGGTTGAAGAATTTTCATTACTTTCAAGCGTTGCCTTTATCCGGCCTAATCAAGAACTAAATAACTCTTATTTGTTCCACTATCTATTATCTCCGATTTGCCAAAGAAATATAAAATCTTCTATGGCGGGAAACGCTATTACTCGCTTAACTCTCACAAAAATAAAAGCAATGCAAATCCCTGTTTGCCCTCTACAAGATCAAGAAGGAATTGGAGAAATGCTAGACATTTTTAAACAGATCATAGAAACTCATATACAAAAAATAGACGCTTTGCTTTTAACAAGAAATAAAATTTTTACTCAATTTTTCAATGAGGTAAAACAATGAACGTTAGCGATATAAATAAAAAATATTTTAAAAGATTTTTTAAACTCGGTTGAGGCGCCCAATGGGCCATATTGACAAAATAGCGCCAAAAATGATTAGCTTGGTCATATGGAGCTGCAGAAGAATTGAAACATATGCAAAAAAAATTGGCGGAGTTGACAACGCCTGAGCATTTCTCGGTAATTCAGCAAGAAGGAAATATTCTTTTTTCGTCAATGGAAATCTTCCTCCGTAAGTATATGTTAAAGGTTAGTTATCAAAAGTAAGGATTAAAAGATGGCGACAGCAGAACAATTGAAATCACTGATACGATCCCACTTCAATGAAGAGGAGGAGCGTTTTTATACGATTGCACTTCAATTGGCAGCTCACGAGGCGAAGCAGGGACATTCCGCGCTTGCGTATGACATTCGCAGTATTGTGGATATGGAGCGCAAGAAACAGCGTCCCGTCCTACTTAAATTTCCGAAAGAGCTTCAAGGGTTGGTACTTACCGAGGAACCGCAGATTGGCAGAAGTTCTTTTGTCGCCAGTAAGCAATTTATAGAAAGAATAAACCAAGTGGTTTTGGAATATCGTCAACAGGAAAAGCTGAAATCACATGGATTGTTGCATCGTCGTAAGATTTTATTGATCGGGCCTCCGGGAACAGGAAAAACTATGACGGCAAAAGTTCTAGCTCATGAACTGCGTATTCCTTTGCATACAATACAGGTTGACAGGCTGGTGACTAAATTCATGGGAGAGACTAGCGCGAAACTGCGTCAGATATTTGATATGATGCAGGAAGAGCACGGTGTGTATCTTTTTGACGAGTTTGACGCTATCGGGGGAGAACGCTCCTTGGATAATGATGTGGGAGAGATGAGACGAGTGCTGAATGCATTTCTGCAATTCATCGAACAAGATACTTCCGACAGCATGATCATTGCAGCAACGAACAATCCCAAGCTGCTGGATCAGGCGTTATTTCGCAGGTTTGACGATGTTTTGTATTACAAAAAGCCTGATGAGGTACAACGCAAGCAGCTTATCGAAAATGTGCTTGGCACTTTCAAAGCCAGTAATTTCACATGGAATGCCGTATTGAAGGAAAGCGAAGGACTTAGTCATGCCGAAATAGATCACACCTGCCTCGATGCGATAAAAAATGCCATCCTGACAGACACTAAAAAAGTAAATGAGCAAGCAGTACTCGAGGCAATCAGAAATCGCCAGAATACCCATAAAGGCTTGAATGAAGAATAATGATATGCCGAAAAGTCGTTATCAACATATCTTGCTGCCGGGACCTTCCAATGTGACAGAATTTACTAGCGTGGGCTCTGGTGGAGACAAAAAAAGTTTACCGGAGAGGGATCGAAAATCGCACGGCGAATATTTGCGTGGCAAACTAGATCAATCCTGGAGTGAAGCTGAAGGAGAAATGGTAGCATTTCATGCTGAGCGTCACGGTGTTTATCTTGAGTTTATACGTCCGACTGGCTTTGAATCGACACTCAAAAGTTTGGAGAATTTGCGTAAGGGTATTCGCCTATGCAACGTCCGGATAGAACAGGTAGAACAAAACGATGAGACTCAGAAAGAAATAACTTACGCAACAGTTTATATCCCGAATGACGAAAGGCGATTCTTTTTTGATAAACTTGAAGAATATCTTACCGAGACACCCGATAATTCTAAACCCAAAAATGCGCCATTAATTGAAAGTATTGATGATATTCGCAATGCACTTCTTGTCGAATCATTCTGGCAGGATGATAAAGCTCTTATTCCAAAAGTTGAGCCTCAATGGTGCGAGGTGTGGCTTCGAGACGAAGAAGATAATGTCGTTGAGAATTTTGAACAGTTACTGGCTAGTCATAATATTGAAAGTAAACCAGAATCAATTCTTTTCCCAGAACGTTCCGTCAAGTTGGTTAAAGTTTCAGGGAAGCAGCTCGCAAATCTAACTCTTAATTCCGATAATATAGCAGAGTATAGACGAGCAAAGGAAACATCAGATTTCTGGATAAGTCAAACACCATCAGAGCAGGCGAAATGGGTTGATGATTTATTGGATCGCCTTGAAATAAATATGGGGTCACAGGTTTCAGTCTGTATTCTTGACACGGGGGTCAATAATGGGCATCCATTGATTGCACCTATTTTGAAAAATGAAGATTGCCAAGCTATTAATTCTGCATGGGGAACTCATGATCATAAAGGTCATGGCACTTTGATGGCGGGGCTTGTTGCTTATGGAGACTTACAAGGCAAACTGGAAAGTATAACTCCAGTAAAGCTAACACATTCTCTGGAATCTGTCAAAATTCTACCACCCCCGAAACAAGGGAAAAATGATCCCGAATTCTGGGGCAGTATTACAATCCAGGGAATCAGTTTAGCTGAAATTCAAAATCCTAATAATAAGCGAATAACCTGTATGGCCGTTACGGCCGAAGATACACGAGACAGAGGACGACCAACTTCCTGGTCTGCTGCCATTGATAAAATTACTTCAGGAGCAACGGAATCTGATGGAGAAAAACGCTTGATTATTCTTGCAGTAGGGAATATTCAAGACGATAATCAGTTAAAGAATTATCCTAGCGCTCAAATTACCGATTCTATTCACGATCCGGCTCAGGCTTGGAATGCGTTAACAGTGGGGGCATATACGCAATTCACAGATATTATAAACTCCGAATATTCAGAATATTCTTCAGTTGCCGGCAAAAATCAGTTATCGCCTTTTTCAACAACTTCATTTGTCTGGGAAGATAAATGGCCAGTCAAGCCTGAAGTTGTTTTTGAAGGAGGAAATGTTGCGGTTACTAAGGGTGGTTTTGTTTCCAGATGTGAAGATTTATCCTTATTGTCGACTTCCTACAAGCCATTGCAAAAGGCATTTGATATTTTTGAGATGACCAGTGCCGCAACAGCCCAGGCGGCACATTTCGCTGCAACAACTCAAAGCAATTATCCCAATTACTGGCCTGAAACAATAAAAGCGCTTGTTGTGCATTCCGCAGAATGGCCGGATGAGCTAAAACGGCAGTTTGCAAGAAATGAATCAAAGACCGAACTTAAGAAAGTATTAAACGCCTGCGGATATGGAGTTCCAAGTCTCGAGAGAGCACTTTATTGCGCGTCTAATTCATTAACTCTGGTTGCACAGGCGAAAATTCAGCCTTTTGGGAAAAATAAAACAAACGAGATGCATCTTTATGACTTGCCATGGCCTAAAGAGATTTTACTGGGATTAGGCGAAACTCCTGTAGAAATGCGTGTTACTCTTTCGTATTTCATTGAGCCTGGCCCGGGCGAAATAGGTTGGAAAGATAGGTATATGTACCCTTCGCATGGTTTAAGATTCGAATTAAATTCTCCTACTGAATCAATAGAAGAGTTTGTCAAGCGAATAAATAAAGCAGCTCGAGAGAAAGATGAAGGTAAACCTGGCACATCAAGTCCATCTTCTCATTGGCTGATAGGTGCAAATAATAGGGATAAGGGATCTCTTCATTCTGATATATGGAAAGGAACAGCTGCAGATTTGGCAGAATCGAATAAGATAGCAGTGATTCCTAGGACAGGTTGGTGGAGGAAGCGAAATCACTTGAAGAAATTTAATTCAAAAACTCGATATTCACTTATTGTCTCTATTAGAACACCAGAAGAGGATATTGACATATATACCCCTGTAAAAGTGCAAATTAGTTCTATTGCTATTCAAGTGTAACATTGAAGAAAGTTATGAGTTTCAACGGACAAAACATAAACGAAGATGCTCTCCGTGATAAATGTCGGAAAGATATCAACGATGGCGTTGCTAAACTTAGAAAGTATGTGCAAGAAAAACTAGCGGAGGGCGAGGATGCTTAAGTTTACCAATGGAAACATGTTTGATACTCCTGCTGATATTCGCGTAAACACTGTCAACTGTGTTGGCGTAATGGGTGCTGGTGTTGCCTTAGCATTCAAAAATAAATATCCAGAAATGTTTAAGGAATACCAAAAAGAGTGCAAAAAAGGGACAATTCGCCCGGGCTTACCACATGTTTGGAAGGACAAGGATCTTTATGATTGTGTAACCATTGTGAACTTTCCCACAAAGGATCACTGGAAAGAACCTTCAGAATATTCATATATACAAGACGGACTTGAATGGTTACGGAAATTTCTGAGTGATTATAAAAACAAAACCGTGACCTTGCCTGCCTTGGGGTGTGGGCATGGCGGATTGGATTGGGACAAAGTAAAGGGAATGATAGAGCAGGAACTTGGAGATTTACCGCTTGACATCTTAGTTTACGAGCCTTCAGATTCGCAAATGTTAGGGAATAAATTATCCGAAGAAGAAATTAAACAGCTTAAACTTAGAGGAGTAGAAATAATTACTCCTTCAAGCAATCTTTATCCCAGCGCACTAAAAGGAAAAAGTTCGCAGAACCTCTATGTGCAGGGGGCGCTTCAAAACTTAACCGGGCCAACTACCGCGATTGTGATTTCCAGACAAGTCGAGGAACGGGAACAAAAAGCGCTTGATGCCTGCCTGCCATTAATTCGGCAAAGCCAAATTACTCCTGTGCTGGGAACAAGTCCAAGTGAACGGATAATCATCAAAGAGTTTATTGAGTCCAATCGTAAAGTGATTGTATGCATTGATACAGGGATATTGAATTTTAAAATTCCAAGGGGGCTTGAGGATTGTTGGAATTCTGATTCGTTAACGATTGTTTCACCATTCTTGCCAAGCAACGGTGGAGCAAGATTCAATGCTGTCGAAGTTCTAAAGACAAAAATTTATCTGGCAAAATCTGTTTTTATTAGTACATCGAATTTACAATGGATGACTAAAGTATCCAGGAGTTTTCTCCTGGCAATGAAGAATCCTTTTTACATCAATTTTGGTCAAAATGTTGAGTCTGTAGAGAAACTCCTGCATGAAATGCAAGCGCGAGCCATTTCCCGCAGCTCAGATGGAAAACCAAGACTTGATGCTATGATTATGGCGGCCTTGGGAAATGAAATAATGTTAAGCGAAAGGACTTCATTAGTTGCGGAAAAATCAGATGACTATACTTTAAATTGAAATTATTTTGCGAATCTCGCAAACTTATTAAAATTTTTCGTGCTTTTCGTGGTTATAACAGGAAATTAGAATTATGAGTTTCAACGAACAAAATACTATCGAAGATGCAATCCGCGATCACCGGGAATAAAGGATAAAGGCGGAAGGATGAAGGATGAATATATGAGCTCCAAAAGGATAACGTTATGAGCTTCAACGAACAAAACACAATCGAAGATGCAATCCGAGACATGCTTTGTAAAGCTTATAAGGCGGAAGCAGCTAGAATAAAGGAAAAATTAGAAGATCCTCCCTACGGTTCATCCTTACGCCTTCCTCCTTCATCCTTATCATCATCATCATCTCCTTTTCCTCCTTGGAAATTTATACACGGAGAAGACCTAATCCTCTATGGCAAACAGCCGCAGGATGTTTTTGTGGATACCTGGCTCAAGGATGCATTGTGCAGGCTTAATAAAGCACTGGAAGCCAATCCCGATCTCGCAGACGAGGTTATCCATCGCATCCGCGGAGTCTTGCTTGAAGCCAACTACAGCGGACTTATCCGCGCAAATGAGATTTTTCAGGACTGGCTGCTCGGAAAAATGTCCATGCCATTAGGAAAAGATGGCGAGCATATTACCATCAATCTAATTGACTTTGTGGATTTGACGAAAAATCATTACGTGATCAGTCAGCAGGTGCAGTTTACCGGAAATCGGGACGCATATTTTGATTTAGTCCTCTATGTGAATGGTATGCCTTTGGTGGTTGGCGAGGTCAAGACTCCGGTCCGGGATGCGATCAGTTGGCAGGATGGAGCGGCGGATTTTCTGGGAGGACAAAAACACTATTGGGAAAACCAGAAGGCCTTCTTTGTGCCCAATCTGCTCTGCTTCGCATCCGAAGGAAAAACATTTTATCATGGCCCAGTCGGTGCACGTTTCAAAAACTGGGCTCCCTGGTATAATACAGAGGAGCGCGACAAGATTCCTCAGGATATGCGCACAGTGTTGAAAAGTGCCGAAAATTTGCTTAATCCGCGTACCTTGCTGGAAATCCTGCAATCCTTTGTTGTTTATTCCACCTTTAATCAGGGCAAGGGAAAACCAAGCTATAAGATGAAGATTCTTCCTCGCTACCCGCAATACGAAGCTGCCAAGGCCATTGTGGAACGTGTAAAAACACAGGATGCCAGGCAGGGGCTGATCTGGCATTTCCAGGGTTCCGGGAAATCACTGCTGATGCTCTTTGCAGCCCAAATGCTCAAAGTTGATCCGGAACTGAAAAATCCGACAGTGATCGTAGTTGTTGACCGGGTGGATCTGGATACTCAGATCAATGGAGTCTTCAACAATGCGGCAGTCAAAAATGTAACCCCGCTCAAATCCTGCAAGGCACTTGCTAAAGAGATAGAACAGGACTCCAGACAGATTCTCATCACAACCATATTTAAATTTGATGAAATCGAAATTGATGAAAATAATCCGGACGGGTTAAACTCCCGCGAAAACATAATTGTCCTTGTGGATGAAGCCCACAGGACACAGGAGGGGTGTCTTGCTGAAAAAATGCGCTGGGCTCTGCCCAATGCTTTTTTCTTCGGCCTTACCGGTACACCAGTGTCAGGACTTGAACGCAATACATTTAAACTCTTTGGAGCACCCAATGATCCAGGACGATATCTTAATCGCTACTCGTATAAGCAATCCATCCGGGACGAAGCTACACTGCCGGTAAAATTCGAACCGCGACTGGTGGAACTGCGCATTGACCGTGAAACGATTGACAAGGAATTTGACGAACTGGCCAGAGAGAACAATCTGGACAAGACAGAAAAGGCCTATGTTTCTCAAAAGGCTGGCAAGCTGGCACACTTGCTCAAGGCTCCAAAACGAATCACCGCCATTGCCGATGATATATCCGAGCATTTTCAAAAACATGTTGATCCCAAGCAATTGAAAGGCATGGTCGTGGTATATGATAGGGAGGCTGTAGTGCAGATGTACTATCTCCTGTCTGACCGTCTTGGAAAGGATGCCGTGGAAGCTGTCATGAATATTTCGCAGGGCACTGTTGAGGGAGAGGGAAGAGGAAAGGGGCAAGAGGGAAGCGAGAAGAGCGAAGATGGAAATGAGGGAAGGCAGAAACGGATTGCATCCGACTGGCTCAAGTGGACGAAGCTTAAACTTCCAGTACAGAAGGAAGACTTTAAACGCTGGCAAGGGATTGATGCGGCTCCTGAAGTTCAGGAGGCTCTGCTTGACCGATACAAGGATCCGAGTGATCCGCTGAAAATTATTGTTGTCACGGCAAAACTGCTTACAGGTTTTAATGCTCCCATCTGCTATTGCATGTATCTGGACAAACCATTGCGGGATCACACATTGCTGCAGGCGATGTGTCGCACAAACCGAATTTACAGTGACACGAAGAAATACGGACTTATCATTGATTATCTTGGGGTTTTTGAAAATGTTGCCAAGGCATTGGATTATGACCCTAAAGAAATTGAGGGTGTCATTGAAAGCGTAGAAGCGTTCAAAAAACTATTTCCTGAAGCCCTGCAGAAATGTCTCGATTATTTCCCGGGTGTAAACCGCAAGGTCGAAGGATATGAAGGATTGATAGTTGCCCAGGACTGTCTGAAAGGAAACGAGAAGAAGGACGCATTTGCCGCGCAATTTAATCTACTCAAACGTTTCTGGGAGGCGATAACTCCAGATCCGTATCTGATGCCATTTCGAAGAGATTACCGCTGGCTGGCTCAAGTCTATGAATCCGTCAAACCAGTAGGTGGAGTGGGATCCTTGTTATGGGAGTCTTTGGGACCGGAAACCATCAAGATTATCCATGAAAACACAGAAATCGCCCGGATTCGGGATGACATTGATGAGCTGGTAATGGATGCCGAATCCGTCTTTGAACTGACGGAGGAAGAACGTAAGAACAAAGCCAAGAAGCTTAATCTTTCCCTTATGGCAAGGATTCGCTCCAAAAAAGATCCTCGCTTCGAAGAACTTGGTAAACGTCTTGAACGTCTGAAAGATAAATATGAAGCAGGTGTACTCAGCAGTATTGAGTGGTTGAAGGATCTGCTCGATGCGGCACGGGATATGGTTCGACTGGAAAATGAAACGAAAGAAGACGTGATCCCGGATGACAAGCAGGCTTTGACTGAGATTTTCCTGGAAGTAAAAAGCGACACCACTCCGCAGATCATCGCCAGCGTGGTCGAAGACATAGATAAAATTGTGAGAGCAACCCGTTTCGATGGATGGCAGAACACACATGCAGGCCAGAAGGAAATCCAGAAAGTTCTACGGCAAACATTGTTCAAGTACAAACTGCACAAGGAACAGGAACTCTTTGAAAAAGCTTATGGCTACATCCGCGAACATTATTAAATAAGTCATTCAGCCACAAGAAGTCACAAGATTCACAAATTTCATCCGGCAATTGTTGCCGTAGTAGTAATTGGAGACCTGCAACTTTTCTCCTAGTGCATAGGAAAACACAAAAAATAAAATTCATATGCCATTTATTTTATGTATTCTCTCCTTTATCATATTTCTCCGGATTGATTGTTCACATTTGAAGACGTTATATTATCTGTTTGATTCATAAATCTCCATCTTGCAGTTTGAAAAATGCAGTATTTTAAATATCGTATCAGGAAGTCGCCATTGGAGTTGATCTCGTCGCACTGCCTGAAACATGGAGAGGACAAAATGACGGCACAATGGAGACATTGGAAGGATAAGACAAGATGCATGGCGCAGAATTAGAATTTATTTAATATGGAGAAGAAAATAATGAAAAGAGTCAAGTTTGTCCTAGACGATAAAAGTATTCCGAAGAAATGGTACAATATCCAGGCTGATCTGCCAACCCCACTTCACCCGCCGCTGAATCCGGCCACAGGAAAACCCGTTGGGCCAGAAGATCTTGCACCGATATTTCCAATGGCACTGATCGAGCAGGAAGTCAGCACAAAGCGATGGATTGACATTCCCGAAGATGTCCTCGAAAAACTTTTACTGTGGCGCCCGTCTCCTCTCTACAGGGCTCATAATTTTGAAAAGGCGCTGGGGACTCCCGCTAAAATCTATTTTAAAAACGAGGGAGTGTCACCGGCTGGCAGCCACAAGCCCAATTCGGCGATTCCGCAGGCGTACTACAACAAGATTGCCGGCACGAAAAGGCTTACGACTGAAACAGGGGCCGGGCAATGGGGATGCGCCCTTAGCATGGCGTGCAAACTCTTTGGACTCGACCTGAAAGTCTATATGGTGAGAATAAGTTTCGAACAGAAACCATACCGCAAGATGATGATGAGGACCTGGGGCGCGGAATGTGTCCCGAGCCCAAGCAGAGACACCGAGACAGGCAGAAGGATTCTCGCCGAAAACCCAGATACCCCGGGAAGCCTCGGGATAGCCATAAGCGAGGCGATTGAGGATGCCGTCAGTTCGAAAAACACAAAATACTCGCTCGGAAGCGTTCTCAATTTCGTGTGCCTGCACCAGACGATAATCGGACTCGAAGCGAAAAAACAGATGAAGATGGCTGGCGATTATCCTGATATCGTAATCGGCTGTGTAGGAGGCGGATCCAACTTTGCAGGAATCTCTTTCCCGTTCGTCCATGACAAGATCAACGGCGAAAATGTCAGAATCATAGGAGCCGAACCCTCCGCCTGTCCGACTATGACAAAAGGTCCCTTCATCTATGATTTTGGCGACACTGCACAGAAAACCCCGCTAATGGCGATGCATTCCCTCGGACACAACTTTGTTCCTCCTCCACTTCATGCGGGAGGATTAAGATATCACGGAGTGGCGCCTCTCGTCAGCAGGCTTCTGCTTGACAATCTGATTGAAGCCAAATCGTATCAGCAGTCCGAGTGCTACAAGTATGCGGTGCTGTGGGCGCAGACGGAAGGGTTTATTCCGGCACCTGAAGCATCCCATGCAATAGCTGCAGTGGCAAAAGAGGCGCTACAGGCGAAAGAGGAGGGCAAGGAAAAGACAATCCTGTTCTGCTGGTCGGGGCATGGCCTTCTCGACCTTGGCGCATACGACTCCTATTTTGCTGGGAAATTGAAGGACTTCGACATCCAGGACGATGCGATAAAAAAATCGCTCACTGGAATCGCGCATCTGCCCAAGCCAAGTCTCTAAGTTTATCGCATAGGGAATTGTATTTTGGGGATCGGACATTCAATTTTGTTGAGCATTGAATATTGAGCCGATTGCAAAAGTCGAATTTTAAAGGAGCGCGGGTTTTCTTACCCGCGAAAATTGAACTCAAATGGCGGACTGGAAAGTCCACCCTCCGTTAGTTTTTCATCG
>CAIQLG010000342.1 GCA_903872565.1 uncultured Lentisphaerota bacterium
AGAAAGGAGATGAGGGATACGAATTTCTCGCAAATAAACTCTTCGATTCAACCGGAGAGATGAAAAAAACTCTATACATCGAAGGCATCGGCAAAGGCACCACAAGCGGCCTGATCAAAGTCGAATTCTCCCCAAAAGGCGACAGCACCTGGATGCCAGACGAAGTAAAGGTCACCGTTCTTAAGGTGGAGATAATATCTTTGCAGTTTACAAGTGATCATCAGGACTCTAAAGGAAACAATCTGCTTAAAAAGTCATGGAAAGATAAGCAAACCGTTAGTTTCCAAACTTTCACTTATGTGGGGAATCCATTTGAACAGCCTGAATGGTTGCCAGATTATTCAGATAATATGAAAACGAGGAACAACCCTATCACTCAAACAATGGGGACACCTCTCCAAATCAAAATGAAAATAAAAGTGTCGCCAGACGGAATAAAGTTTAAACTCGTCTCCAATGAAACAGACAGTGCATTCATATTTGAAAGTGTCGAAGATAAATCTACGGGAAAAGAAATGCCTCTGAATTCCGCCGGAAGAACTGATGGAGTTATGAAGGCGTCAGGCAATTTGCCGAAGAAAGTCCAGAGAATAAAAAAACCAATAAACTGGAAGTTGCTCTTTAAAAATCCCCAGTCCGACAAGTTTCTCGAATTTCCGATTGGGACAAGTGGCGGCAATAAGGATTTTCCCGACGGACACTGGATCTTTACAACTATTGATACTCCAAATGAAACATGTTCGAGGAATAAAAAGATGGAATTTACTTATCCGTGGAATCCAAAAGATAATAGAACGGTAAAACCATTGCCAAATGCCTTAACGTTTTACAGGACATCATTTATATGCGAAACTTGCCAAAAGGCGAATGAAAGTGAAAATCTATATTCCGAAGATTGTGCTAAGCTTTTGCGCGAGATGATAATTAATAAATGTGATGTTAATGGCAATTCTGCTCTTGAAGGAAATATATGGGGTATGCTTGACAGAGGAAATGAATTTCATCAAACTGGCCAATGCGTTCCTCAATCATTTCTTCTTGAAATGTGCATGCGACTGCTCGGTTTAAAAGATTCACAAGCAGCGTATCGATACATTACTGCTGTCGACAATTTGCCAGTTCCTGAAGTTGACGGAAATTCTCCGGGAGATTGGAAAAAGAGAGAATGCCCTAACGGACACGGGAAAGAATGGTTGTTTTTTGTATTTCCTCCGAGCGCACATGAACTTAAAGGAAGGAATGACGGGGAAGGAACATGCCGCATATTGGGGAAATACTATGCGGGTGTATCTTTAACAGTCTCAAATAATCCATTGGAATTAATTCAAACATTCGAAAAAACTGGAATGGTACAGACATGGTATTATCCCAATGATGGGAAATTAATTAAAGATGAAGAACAGAAAAGTCCAAATCCATAAAGGAGATATAAAAAAATGGAAAAGAATATAGGAATATATGTTTTGTTGCTGTTTGTTTCGTTGATTTGCTTTTCACAGGACACAGTTGAAGTGGGAGATAAAAAAGTAAAGCCTGTTACCAAATTCAATCTAATCAAACTTCAAATGAAATCATCCGAAAAACTGGCGGATTTGTTTGATCAGTCAAGATGCAAGAGGATTTTCGATTCATTGATTCCTAGGAAAGGAGTTGAATTTTATGGTTCCCCTTCATTTATTGTAAAGGAAAACGAAGTCATCTACAGAGTAAGAGATAATTGTGAATCAATAGGATATTTTTTTGAAAATATTGATAGTAAGGAAAAAGTACGCGACTTAATTTCATGGAACGATTTTAATTTGGGAAGGATTATAAATTCTTCCAAGCTTTATGAAAAGATTGTCGAAGAAGTTGTGAAGATTAAACCTGGATGGGTAATTGAAAATACATCTCCATTCGACGGATTTGAAGTTGATATTTTGGACAATAATTATTATCTGGCAAAATATTTATATTCTGGGTTAAATGATGATGGGTGCTTATCAATCGAAGCAATTAAATGTCTTGTTGATCATAAAGGGCATATAACTCCAGTAGAAAGTAAGATTCTTATTAAAGGGCCTGAAATTGAAAAAGGTGCTGTAGCGTTGCCCTCAGACAGTGAGGAATTATTATTTCATAACGCTCTTCAAAAGGCTATTGTTTTACTTGGAGAATACGCAGATCCAGTTCATCAGGAAACTGATAAAAATAAGAGATTGTTTTATTATATTTATTACGATACACCGTAGGTAAGAACGGGGAAGAACGGTGAGGGGGAGAACGGGGCCAAAAACCTACACTTCAATGTTTTTAAATCTAATGCATAGTCATCCCACAGGATGACGGATTGATGGATTTTCGGATTAGTGGATTATTGGTTTTGGGTTAAGAAAAGGCAAAGACGCATGGAATTGGAATGGAAAT
>CAIQLG010000343.1 GCA_903872565.1 uncultured Lentisphaerota bacterium
AATTGACTTCGAGTTGGCCGCCGGTGAAAATCAGCGGACGTGTGAGCATCTCGCCGACATCCCGGCCGCCTGCGTGGACGGAGACAAACCCGTCGGTGCGGATCGTGCCGCGCCGCAGCCGACAGCCCGGATGAGTGTAGTGCTCAGTCCAATACATGCTGATTTCCTCGGGCGATGTCTGCACCATGCCCCAGGCCGGGTAATTGTTCCGTTGCGTCCAGACCTCCGGCTCCGCCACCGGACGCACAAATCCCTCCTCCCAGCGCTCGAAGATCAGTCCGTCCCGGCTGGACATCAAAATGGCATCACTGATCGAGCCCTCGGGATACTCAGTCACTTTTTTACGCCAGACAACAAACCGCGCTGGCGTGCCGATATAGATATGCGGCGCACGGAAGTACGGACGGATGGCATTGATATACATGTGTTCGAGACGATCATCCTTATACTGTACCAAGGTGGGATCGGTCCACGTGATAAAGTTCTTGGACGTACAGGTGGCGATTCGCCGCAAGCCGCCAGTATTATCCCGGAAAAAGCAGACATAGAGTTTGCGCAGCGGATCCCAGAAGGCGAGATTTTGCGAGTCGAAGCCGCCATGACTTTCGGTTATAATCGGGTTTTCAACCCACAATTTCCAGCGAATTCCGTCCGCAGAGATAAACGCGCCCAGTCCCCCGCCCTTCGGATGATAGGCGATGGCCTTGAAGCGTTGAGCAGCGGGAGCGTCCGGATTGGTGTCAAGAAATGGCGTGAAATTGTGCCCAGATCGGCCGTGCCAGACAATGTTGTTCCTCTTCGAGCCGTTGAATTCATGAAGCCCCAGTTCAGGGCGTGTGAAATGAATTCCATCTGCGCTTTCTATGACGCAACACAATTGGTCTTTCTCTTTATGCGCTTCAGGCTGGTTGCTGTTGTAGTACATCCGGATGCGGTTACCGTCTTGTACAATGGCAAAGTACACGCAGCCGTACTCCCATGGCGTGCCATTCTTTCCACTTGCAAGCGCCACTTCACGTGGAACCGGATGGTGCAATCGGCGTTCGGCGGAGCCGGTCATGCGGTCAACCAGAAAATCGTCGATAAACAATTCACGGCGCGAGCCGATATCCGCGACCGGCTTCGTTCCCGGTTTTGCCCGTAATTCGTTCCGCGCCCACCGCGCATCGTTCAGGAACAGGTCCGTCAGGATCGAGCGGAAATCACCGGCCCGCAATTCCCGGGGACCGCCGAGCGCGAGCACTGAGCTGGCCTTGCCAGCGATGAAACGCACGGCTAGCACGTTCACCCCGGCCTTCAGTTTCACTGTGACCTTGATGTCGCCCATGGAAGGCGGGCATTGCTGGTCTTCCACCTCCTTTTCGCCCAGGATCGGCTCCCCGTTGACCCAGGCTTGAAGCCAATAGTCTCCGCCCAGCCCCAGGGTGACCTCGGTTTCCGTCTTCGTTTTCAGCGGCACAAACACATACGCGGTCTTCTCGAAGGCCGCCGGATCGTGCCGTTTCCCGAAAAAGGGCTGGAAGTCGAACTGATTCCATGTCGAAGCGACCCTCTGCGCCTTCAGCGTCTTTCCCGCGACCTTGATGGTTTCAGGGATGCTGCATAGCGTCTCGCGGGGCAGCGGCGGGGCGCTTCGCTCCAAGGGAGCGAATACAGTCCAATGTTTTGGAAAGTCTATGTCTCCGCATATGTCTTTAACCGTTGCGGCACATCCTTCTGCCGATCCATTTCTGCCATCTTGCGTTTTAGGCATTTGAGATTGTATCCTTCCTGTTTTTTAATAGTTGCAACTGTTTACAACTCTCAGAAAACGAGTTTGCCGAGCGCGTTGGTGTCCGTTACGCCAGGGCCGTCGCTCCAGAGCATATATTGGCCACTCCTGTCACGGGCCGCGTTGAAGCCCCATGTCTCTCCCGCTTCAGGTGCCTTGCCGCCGAAATCTGAGAACGGGATCTTGTACCACTCCGTACAGATTCTTATGAGTGTAGACTTGCTGGGACTGAAGGCGTACTCCCACTTGCCGTTCCACTTCACGCCCTCTGTCATCCGGTTGTTTTTGTCGGACGTGAAGATCGAATCATAGCGCGAGCCTTCGACAGGGTTGGTCGCCAACCGATAGACCTTTCCGTTCGAGTTCGGCGGCATGATTCCCAGTTCGACGTATTCCTGCTTGAATATATCTCCGTCGGGCTCTTTTTTTGACATGTTTCCAGAGGGGTTCATGCTTTCAATGCGGACATAGAGATTATCCTTGTCGCGGAGGACTTTCATGGTCGTCCTCGCATTGATGAATGGCATGCCGCCGCGGACCTTGAAGACCGATTCAGGGGCATTGTCCCACGCCTTCGAGTCGATTCCTGGCGCGGCTTCGACAGTGGCGACCTTTAACTGGTGCTTGTCGGTCAGGATTCCGGCGCGGATTGCCTTCGCGTCCCAGTTGAGGCACGTATTCGACCACTGTTGCTGATAGCCGTTTTCTTCAAGTGCCGCATGGGGGTAACGCCCACCTGGGAACGGATGCATTTCGGGCCAGTCGCCCAATGGCTTGAAGACAGTTCTGCCGGTGCCCCCGGAGAGTTCTTCAAGATACGTGTGCCAGTCGTCTATCGCATCGACGAGCGGATCCAGGTTCGTCTTGGAGGGATTCATAGTCCATACGTTCTGAAGAAAGAAGATCCGCGCCATCTTCCTGATATAGTCGAACTCTATCCTGATGAGATGGAGCCTCGCCTTCACGTCCGGATCATTTGCCGCCTTCTCCGCAGAGGTCAAAAGTGTATCAGCGTCGGCGCAGTATTCCGGCGGGTACATGCTCATCACGTGCCATTTGCTGTCATGGTAGGTGGTCATGGAATACTTTAAGCCCCAGCCGGGCATCGTGACTCCGAAGAAGTCGGAATAGACCGCAATCTGCATGTGCAGGAGGTCGAAGAACTTTGTCATCTGCGGTTCCACGTTGCCGAACGCGGCCGCGCAGAACTCCTTGTAGATGGCCTTCCAGTCGGCCGAGGGGTCGTCCATCATGCGGCCGTAGACGTAGTAGGCCGGTGCATGCAGTCCGGGCACGCAGCCGATCCATCCATCCCGAGAGGAGGATTTCACGTTATTGCGCGCCAAGACCTGCACGAATTCCGCCATATGCTCGGGCGTCCGCTCCGGCAGATACTGCCCGGCCTGCCCGAATCCTGTGAAGGTCTCCTCGAAACCGCAGATTCCCGATGGAAACTCAATGCCTTTAAGCATGTCGAACCGAAGCTGCGAGCCGAACTGTATCTGCGGGATCACATTCGGCGGGAATTTCTTGATCGCGTCCGCAATCACTGGTGTGTCCTGATAGTCGAGTACAACGACCTTCACATCCGGATATTTTTCGCGTATCCGTTCCGTTATCATGAAATACACCTGCCAGAGCTTTCCTGAAGCGGCTCTTGCCCAGATCTGTTCATAATTTTCGGCCTTCATGCCGAAAAGCGTGTTGCATTCCTCACAGTTGCACTGGCACAGACCATGGCTGTCAATAACGCCGAGATTGATCGTTTTCATGCCGTTCGCTATCAGTTTCTCCGC
>CAIQLG010000344.1 GCA_903872565.1 uncultured Lentisphaerota bacterium
AAAATTATTCCGCTTCCTGACGGCGCGGAGATGATAAGCGAGGTGTCGAAACGGCAACGTTATGCACTAAACCTTCTTGGAATTCCTGCAGAAATTTTTCTTTCCAAAAAACCTAGCGGCAAAAAAAAATCAATTTAGGAATAATCTGGATGTTTAAATTAGGATATAGCTTGTCTTTTTGTGAGATTACCGTTCTGAGATTTTCTTCAACAGCCCGTGCGCCATACGATGAAGTTTTATTTATACTTCGATATTCTTTAACGTATCTTTTAATTTCGCTTTCTCTTCTAGTCAATGGCAGACAGGCAATATTCCAAGCGGAACAAGCCAATCGAAGGTTATTTTTCCTTCTGTCTATGTTTTCCCCCATTTGAAGATATTCTCCTGCAACCTTTTGCATTACAGAAGACAAACGTTCCCTTTGAAGTTCCTATAGCCCATAATAATTTACCCTTTAATTTGAAAGGAATCCCTGATCCAATGAACACAAAATACTTTAAATCCTCCTGCCAGAAATGCAACTGGAATCTGACTGTCCGGCAATCCCCAGATGAATTCTGCATACGCCCCAGCGGTCTATTCCGGTTTCTATCAAATAAAGTCCCGAAAGTATGTCCGAAATGTGGGTCGGAACTGAAAACCAATGATGCCAGCTTTTTTGACTATGCCAGCCCCATCGAATGGGGGGGGGGATGAAATAGCACGGTTATTATTAGAAGGATAGCAGGATGGGGTTCAATAAAACAAGTTGACGTGATTGAAGAAATGAAAGAGGCAAATTCTAGAAATTTTAAAAAACGCGCTTGAAAGATTGTTTCTTGGTGTTAAAGTCATTACAGAATCACGATGAGAGGCTATACAAAAGGTTCGTCCTTAGTTAATGCCTCTTTTTTATTTTCTTCCAAGTTTATCCTTCAAATCGGTTACAAAAGATATATGGGAGGAAAATTTTCTCAGAAGAGATGAATACTGAAGCCTATTGGGGACAAGTAACCTTTCAAGTTTGTCAATTCTTATCAAATGTTCGACAAGGCAATGAAAATCACCATCACCGGATACTATTACGGCCTTGTCATAGTTTGAAAGTTCAATCATCGCGTGAAGAACAAGTTCCGTATCCACATTCCCTTTGATTTTTCCATTTCCCAGATGCAATGTCGGCTTAAAAACGCAAATGAAGCCATCTTCCTGAAGTTTTATGTAAAGAGTCTGATTGTTGGGAAGATATCCAATAAACAGAAAAGCCTTGGAGACTTTAAATTTGTCTTTGAGGTAAACACGAAAACGGGTGAAGTCAAGCCGCCATCCCAAGTTACGAATGGCGAGATTTAAATTCTGGCTGTCTATAAAGGCATAGTTGTTCATGATGAAAAACAATTTAGCATGGGAATATGTGCTTTCAACCGGTACTCTTGGAAAGTTTGCTTTATGGTGGGGTCTAATCTATTCGGCAGTCAAAGCAACAGCTTCAAGATGAAGTTCAATAATTGAACTTTTCAGTTGAAAACTAATTCCCAGTCATGGGCTCTGAGTGGGTTCATGGCTGGGAGTTTCTTTTATCGGGTTATTATTTCCCTGGATGGAGGTTCTTTCTTTATATAATAGTGATTGCCAGGAGCTGGCTCTTGTGGTGGTGGCAACTTACTAGGTTGATGAGGGGGAAAGTCTGAGTAATTTGTTTTTTCAAGATAACCTGTGACAGTTTCTGATGATCCGATCTTGTAGCCATGATGTCCTCCCCAAAACGCAAGGTCAGGAGTAATGAAGACATGACCATTTGACATGCCGGATTCTTTCCAGTTTTGCCACTTGCCCGTGAAAGTCACTAGTTTGCCCAAATACTGATCCAGCTCCTTTTCGGATGTCGCTCCCGATATATCGGCAGGAGTATTGGCACAGCCCGCAGAAAGGAGTAGAGCTGCGAAAATAATCATCAAGGGAATAATTTTCATTTTTCTATCTCCAGAATTCATTTATCGCCGACCACTTTCCATGTTCCTTTTTTCGTGCTTCCTTCTCTTGCAATTCTTCCGGAAAGTTTCAACCCCCTCAAATATTCCTTCACCATATTGTCGCCCTTGCCAAGGATGGAGCAAAGCTCTCTTATTGTAATCCCGGGATTTCTGGCAATTGAAGAAATGATGTCAGATTCGATTTGACTCCTGCTTGACTTCTTGGCGGCAGGTATGGTTTCTTGGGGGGGGGCTTGGGCGGTTCTGGCAAATGCCACAACCCTAAATCCATGCTGGAAGTTCTCAAAAATCATAATTCAGTTAAATCCTGCACGCTATTTGATTGCCCAGCCATTTCGGGATGTTTCCTTGAAGGCAATTCACAATAAACGACTAATATACAGGAATAAAATGAAAAAGCA
>CAIQLG010000345.1 GCA_903872565.1 uncultured Lentisphaerota bacterium
AATGTAGCCGCCTCCATGTTGGAGGCGACTTCACGGCCAACATGGCCGTGGCTACAAATTCCCAACCATCCAGCCATCCCTCCAAAATACAATTTCCTATACGATCAAGTTGTAGAAAATATTGCTCGATTAATCGGTTTAGCTTATGAAAATTATCACGCGGATGACGGCTTGTCAATAGGGTATGATTGAAAAAATTGCAAATATTTACATTTCGATAATTCCTCCGTAAATTCAGATTTCCTGACCTGTATGGGGAAAATTATAATTTTGTGGAAAATGCATATGTGGGATTTGCATCAATCGGGGTCTCCGTCGGTATCGGTATCGGAATCGATGCATGGGAATAATATCCGATCCCGATCCCGACCCCGAGACCGATAAATTGCAACAACAGCAATTTCCACGGATCAGGAGTTCTGAAATTATGTTTTAGGCGGACAACTGTTTTATTTGTTGATAATCATGTAATATCCTTGCATTAATCGCTTAATCGTGATATGCTACTCCTTGATATATGACTGATTGGCAATAATTCGAGAACCATAACATCTAGGAAAAATTCAACAATGAAGTCACAAAAACAAGTAGTGGACGGCAAAGCCGCGTTTAGCCATCCGGCTAGAAAGCGTGCTACAGGCGCAAGTGTTCCAATCGCCGTTCCAAAACTGGCCGGTGTTCCGAAATATGCCTGGCTCCAAAACAAACTGATTGAAGAGATTCGCGGCGGGAGCTACAGAGTTGGCGACCGCCTATGCACGGAGAAGGAACTGATTGCCCGCTACCGTTTGAGCATCTCCACCATTGCGCGTTCGTTGCATGAGCTTGAATCACAAGGATATATACGGCGAAAGCAGGGCACCGGCACTATCGTCAAGAGCTTCAACCCCACCGTCAATGAGGCGGCAGCCTCCGGCATGGCGACCCTTCTGGTATGTGGCGTAGTTGATGATGCAACCCCTGATTTCAACAACGTCAACTGGTTCATCGAGCACGAGTTTTTCCGCGGCTTGGTCAACACGTTTGAAGGGCGTGTCAGACTGGTGAAGCCAGCTGAACTGTTTGTACAGTTGGACGCGTTGCCTCCACAGTCCAGGGCGGTAGTCATAAGTGATAGCACCGCCGAACTGGTGCGGCGACTCGAAAGGGAACGGATTCCGCATTGCATCATTGACCGACAGGCAAGCTCCACCGACTCTCATCCGAACACGATCTCGCTCGACCGCATGCGTGGTATTTACGACGGGATGAAGTATCTGATAAAAAATCTCGGGCACCGGGCCATCGCGCTGGTGACAGCTGATGCCAGTCTTAATTTTAAACATGAGGATCGCATCGCCGGCTATCAGATCAGCCTGCGTGCATTTGGTATCCCCTACCGTCCGGAGCTGGAAATATTCTCTCCGCTGGGTGGCAACCAGGAATCCGGCGAAGCCGCCATCCGTGAATTGTTGGGGCTCCGTATCCCCTTTACAGCAATCTTTGTGGACACGGACACCAAGGCGCTCGGTGCCATGAAGGCCTTGAAAGAGGCCGGACTTGCCGTGCCAGGTGACGTTTCTGTTTTAGGCTTTGACGATGTTCCCGGCGTAGACCGGGCTGATCCGCCACTCACCACCATCAGGGTACCTCATTTCGAATGCGGTGTTGAAGCCATCCGCCTCCTGGGTGAACGCCTGAGAACTGGAAAGAATGTGCCGGGCCGCGTTTTAAACACGCGACTAGTGGTGCGACAATCCTGTGGCATGGTAAGGAAAGATGTATAGGCGCCCAACCTCTCTGTTTCTTAAAAAAACGAGTTTTGCAATCGGTTTGACAGTTTTTAATGGTAAAATAAATTGCAAACACAATTATGCTATAAGCACTATGGAAAGGCATTTACAATGAGAGGACCAAAGGTAGTTCTGATCGGGGCGGGAAGCGCATTTTTCGGACGCCAGACAATATGGAGCATGGTCACAGTGAGCATTCCGGATGCCAGAAACTGCCTGGATGAAATGTTGTCCAGCGAAAGAAAATATCTTCCAGCAAAGTGGTTCAAATAGCGCCTGTAAAATGCTACAAGGATAAAGTCTATAATGGATTGCCGTTACGTCATTCGTGGTGCAATAGTTTCTTCTTTTGCCCACGTGCCGTCATCCACAATGGTCATCTTGGCCGGATAGAGCAATCCCCAGTCGCGCCGACGCAGATAAGAGTCCAGCAGCGTGATCAGGCTGGGGCGCACGGCGCCCCGGAAGCGCTCCACGCCCCGGACGCGTATGCGCACATCATTCAGGTTTAGCATTTTCGGATGCAGCCACAGCGTAAAACCGGTGACGTTGCGCGGGGTGACATCAATGCTGCCATCCGGATTCAGGTGCGCCTCTACGGCACCCGCCGGAACGTGCTTGCGCTTGAGATTCAGGGCGAACTCGCTCCAGTCTTCCTCCACGTCCAGGCGTATGGGAGTCATGGTTAACATGTCGAAGATGATGGTCTCCTTGCCGACGCCTTCGATCGTGACCCACCGCGTGTGCGGTGCTTCGGATATGCTGTGGAAGTCGGTGTGATTTTCGTGCGCGGCCAGCGGCATCTTATGGCGGCGCCATTCGCTCCAGGGGCTCAGCCCGCGCGGACTGACTGCGACCACATGGGGGTAGAAGGGATCACGGCGGCGGCCGCGGCTCCAGTCGAGCCATTCGCGCAATACCCAGATGGCTTCGCTTATGTTGTCGTGGCAACCGGAGTGTTCCCTGTAGAAGCACGGGATGCCAGACTCCTCCAGCCGCCGCCGGGCCAGGCGTGCAAATTCAATGTCCGTGCCATGTTTGCGTTGGAACAGGATAGTGTCATTGACACCGTGGCAAATCCACATCGTTGTGCCAACCAGTGCCCGCCAGCATGCGAAGTCCCAATGCCCAGAGGCGGCCAGGAAGCTGGTGAACCGGTCGGATAGGCGGTGGGCCATGTGGTAGGCGCCCATTCCTCCCATGGAATGCCCCGCCAGAATCATGTCGTCAGGGTCAATCGCGTAATGGAAGCCGATCTCCTCGATCACATCCGCCAGGTACTCATCCGCCTCGGGCAACTGCCAGCGTGCCCAGCAGCGGTAATTCGGCGGGGCAAGGGGCCAGCATACGATCCGGCCGCTCTGTTCAAAGACTTTGTTCGCGCCGGGATCATCCTTGTGGATGGCATCGAGCCTGTTAGTATCCCTTCCTCCGCCGTGCATCCAAAGAGCCAGGCCATGCGGTCGCGACGGATCGTAGTCCGGTGGGACGTAAAGCATGAATGGCTGTTGCGGGTACTTTCCAGTCAGGCGCGGCGAAGTGAACTGGCGGTCAATCATCCAGCCAGTTTCAGGCTTCGGCGGCGGGACAGGCTTCACGGCTTGAATTACCGCGTCTAAATCCCCCTCATACGGTTCCAAAACTGCGCGGGGTGACATCCGTTCTTTGTCGTCACGGGCCACCAAATATCCGCGGGCAGCCTCCACTATTGTCTCAAATGATGATTGTGTCGTTTTCTTCATAGAATCCTTTCTTGCGTTATGAATGAGCCAATTGCAAAACTCTAAATTTTCAAAATTCTGAAATTAGTATTGTTGTTCTGATTTGTCATCTCCACTATCCGGCGTGAACCCAATGTTGCTAAGTTAAGCCTGAATTTGAGTAACTCGGGGAATCTCCCCGAGGAAAGTCGCGGGGTGGTACCCCGCGTTACTTGGCTTAACTTAGTGACATTCCGGCATGAACCTCGATCCTTCGGGCAATGATGAGCCCATGTCCGGCACGCTGCAGCCAGGCGTTGGGCGCGGAGGGATCAGGGCGCATCGCATCATGCACATAGAGCAGCGTGTTGTCGTCCACCGCGATCATGGAGCTGTTGCACCAACTCGTCGAATAAACCCCGTCCCAGCTAATCCCTGTGGTGGCGAATAATGTTTCGCTCAGGAACCAGGTGTGGCCACGGTCCCTCGAGAAATGGACAGTGCAGTCGGGCCGGCCGGTGCATAGCGCCAGGATGCCATTCTTGAGCAGCACCAACTGGGGAAGTATCCCGCGGATAGGCTGAATATACCTTGGTGACAAGAATTC
>CAIQLG010000346.1 GCA_903872565.1 uncultured Lentisphaerota bacterium
TGCTATTAGTTGATAAACAAAGAGTTATGATAATATTATGTGCGTTGGAAAACAAACGGAAAGGGAATCGTTTTGAAAAAATATAAGAAAATTCAGGTTTTGCGTTTGACAAAGGGGCTCATAGAAGGTGTGACCCTTATTTGATTTGTAGTAAGTTCAGTAACTTCGATACATATCGCTTAGGTCGGAGCCTTCTTTTATTACCTCAGCCTCCATGTCCCTAAGTTTTTTAATCTGTAAATTCATGACTGCTCCAACTGTTGTGTCTTGTCCATCGTATTTCACTGGTGTAATGTCAGTTTGCATTTGCTCCGCTGTTTTGACAGCCAGATCTTTATCTCCAATTCTGACGAGATTTTTAAAAGATGTCACCTTGATTTGAATGTTGTCACTGTTCTTGATCGCATCTAAGAGAACATTTTTATTATATACATTTGAAATAAGAGCCGAACGGACGGTGTCCTCTTTTTCTTTGGCGAACCACATTGGTATGTCTTTTATATAGAAGTCGCCATGAATCTGTGTCCTTTCTATGCTTTTTGAGGCAAGCAGTCTCAAATCAGGAAATTCAGAGGAAGACGCAATCTTCATGATCCGATTTAAAAGCTCATCGTCTTTTTTAAGCAATGCTAGTAATTCACCGTCCTTAGTATTTTCAAGTAATGTGCGACTTGCCTTCTCCGACACAGCTTTGTCGGTATTTTTCGTGAGTGCAAACAAATCCCCGCTCATAATCTTTACGATCTCGAATGTCGTATCTTTCTCAAGCCTCTCGAGATATTCCAGAACTTTCTTCTTATCTCCGGATTGAAACGCATCCCTGTATACCTTAATCTTCGCATCCCGTTCCTTGCTATTGTCAACGATATCAAATGTCGCCCAGTCGGAGAAGACAGAGTCTTTATAGTGAGTTGACTTGACCTCTTCAGATCCTTCGGGTGTCTGCGAGCCTTCATCTATATGAAGTTCATAAAATACTCTTATCTTATATTCTCCGACATCAGAGATTTTAAAAATTCGCGTCAAATCATAAAATATCGTTTTCCATTCTCTGTTTTCAATGATACAATCGCAAGCATCCAGTCTATTGTTAGCCAATGGCACTTTTTCTCCTGAAGAATTAAGAAGTTCAAACCACAATCCGGTTTCCTGGTCCTCTTCAGTCGTGATAGAGCTCAATCCGATCAGGGGACGACGAGATCCCAGCCATTTTGAATTCTTGAGATTTTCTTCATTTCCGGTTATCTTAAGTGAGACTTTACATGGAATGGGCGATCCGTCATTTGAAAACTTGTTGGTTTCAAATGTAATTTGTATCTCAACATCCTTTAGCTTATCCTTCAATGGATTGCTTTCATGATAATTGGAATAGTGATGTTCATCAGCATCGCAAATAGTAATAAAGCAGAGAATGGCAAGACCATAACATAATCTCTTTTTCATCGTTCACACCTATATCATTTATTGTTTGTTTTTATAGTTCATAAGTTGTACTTCTTTTTTGTAAGCAGTCATACACCGCTCTTCACAAAAAATATGAACAGCATCATAAATGTGCTTGCCTATGCTGCTTGACGTGCTAATTTGGTGGCTGAAAAAGTGCGAAAGATCACATACTCTGAGTTGGCAAATCTGGGATTTTTAACAGCACCAACATAATATCCATTAGTCTCCATTATAAGGCATTCGGGGTCACACCTATTTTTAGATAATATAACTATCTGCATTTTCAACTCTTTTACTCAGCGATTTGTCCTTGAATATTCTTTTGACCA
>CAIQLG010000347.1 GCA_903872565.1 uncultured Lentisphaerota bacterium
CTTGATGTACAGAAGCCTTGATTCGATCGGACAAACGGGAGACCGTTTGGCGAAATCACCGCCCGAAGAACCGGATGCGTCAATTGCGCACGTCCGGGTCTGTGAGGGGTCTGGGCGGCAACGCCCAGGTCTACTCGGCAGCCGGTGGAACTGTTCCGCCTTTCGCTGGATCTGGTCGATCGTATCATCCGGAGCTTCATCAATTCCGCGTGTTTTAGCAGTAATCGAATTATACTCGGCCTTTGGTTCGGCTATCATCATATGAAACATATCCTGCAGCTTTTTTTCACGCTCATGCTTATTCCTCTTTTTTAATGCTGCGCAAATTTTCTTGTCATCACCTTCTATGGCAGTAAAAGCGTCATCAGGTAAACCGGCAGAAATTAGTTCAGGCGTTGTCCCCAGCAGACTATTGCCTACACGGATATGATGGTCGAGGAAAGAAAGCGGCTTGCCTGGTTCGAGGGCTTCCATCCAAAGACTGATTTTGCAAAGTTCTACAGCCATGGGATTGAGATCAACACCATAAATACAATGGCTTATGACATCGCGTACAGCTTTTTTAAGGGCTTCCGGGGAAGGTTCTTCGTCGCCTGTGCGGACAGAAGCAAGTCTCTTGGCGATTCGATGGGCAGCATTTATTGAAAAATGTCCACTTCCACAGGCAGGATCGCATACTTTCAGTTCAAGAATAGCCTTTTCAGGATCTGGCTTTTTCATGGCTTCTGCAATGACAGGTTCGAGTGCCGAGTCAAGAAGGCAGTTGACAAGACAGGTCGGAGTGTAATAACTGCCAGTTGTCTTGCGTTCATTGCCAGCAGCGGTGGCAAGAGAGAAACTGCCGGATGAAAGATCCAGTTGCGGATGCATTTCAAGGAGGGCTTCATATACGCTGCCAAGCTCCTCGGCTCCGAGATTCCTATAGTCAACCGGCATCCTTACACCGCCTTCCGCAGTAAATGACAGCGAATAGATGGCCCTCAGGAGATTGGAATTGGCAAGTTCGCAATTGTACAAATCAGATATTGCGGCGTCAGACCAGAGGAAACTTCCGAGCGGCGGAACGCCGAGATGCGGACATCCTTCTCTTGCACCGAGTTTTGAAAAGACAAGATAAAGCACCTTCCAGAGATCTGCGTGCTGCGAACCTGCCCGCTTTTCAGCCAGCGTCCGGATGTGGGAGACTGAGTAGTAATCGTAATAGCGACGTCTCATTTTCAGCGGAACGGACTTTGGTATTAACAGATCCCTGTCCTCGGCGACAAAAAGAAAAATCAGGCGGTAGACAATCCTGAGGAGCTGGCGGTAGTATTCTTGCTTGTCAAGTTTGCCCTCATGGAGTTTAGCTCTCAGTTCATTGTTTTTCTGATGGGATATGAAACCGCTGCCGAGGGAGTTTATGGCATCTTCAACACCGAGGCGGAGCTTTTCAAGTGCGCGTGTTCCCGTCTTCTGCGCTTCGCGGCTCCACTTTTCAAGCCAGAATTGTTCCGGTCTTTCGGCTTCGACCCTTGACTGATGGCAGAGAAGCCAGAGGATGGCGAAGTCCGAATAGACCTCACCGGCGAATATTGCCTCAAGGTCGAATTCCACATAGGCCTGTCTTGTAAGGGTTATATTATCTCTGAGGATTCGGAGCTTGAGCCCATTTGAAACGAAACCCCAGAGGGAGTCCTCATTCCTGTTCAGATATTCCTGCATCAGGCCGTGCGGGCTTCCGCGCCATGCGCCGGTAGCCCGCGAGCGGCGGTCAAGATCAACCCGGCAGCCGACAAGGTGGATCGGGACATTCGACCATCTGTGGGAAATGGAATATTGCTTCCCTCCTATTTCTTCTGCTTTTACGGTGGGAAGCCTGCCATATCTGAGTTCTTCGAAAAGAGGCAAAAGCCATTTTTCGCGTGTGGCGCTTGTTGCCGGATCACTTTCCGGTAACTTTGAGACAGCAGTCCTGTATGCTCTAAAAGATCCGATGAGGCGATTCCAGGACTGGCCTATCGCCTCCGTGAGTTTTATTCCTGACAGGTGGTATGATTCCTCGGAAACTCCCTGGAGTCCGGCTTTTCTTTCAGCCAGTGCCAGAAGCAGACTTGCCGGGAGGAGAGCCCCCTCGGTGTTTATGGCTTCAAATGTATTTCTCCTTGATGTTCTCATCTGTCCTTCAGTTATTCATTTTCGGGTTCGGCATGAAATGGTAGATCCCCAGGATGTCGGGAGGCAGGCAGGGTTCAATCCTGCATTTCACATTTACAGTCTTGGAAGCAATCCTTACCCTGGTGTGTGCATCAAGAAGATCTTTGCCATGTGCTTTTGCCTTTTCGGCAATCTGATCCTGCAATATGCCCAGGTACTGGACAACTGACTGCATTTTCTGCGATGCTATATCCAATGGAACATTGTCCTCGGGTTCAAGTTCATATAATTTCCGAACCTTGTCCTGGCCAAGCCATTTTGCCTTCTGCGGGGCGTCCTCGAACGCGACTGAAATGGAGTCCTCGGCAAGAAGACTGATTTCCTTTCCGTTCCTGACCGTAATGATGTGGTAGCGCAGGCGAAGCAGCAGTAGCGTAGTTGTTACCTGGACTTTTGAGGTCCTGATGACTCCAGCCCTTCTTGCCACGCTCTGTCCGCGTTGGATGGCATTGTCGGCCGCAATGTCGTCGAGAGAAGTGTCGAGGACGTAATTTGCAAGTCTTTCAACATAGGGGTGGGTGCGATGCAGATATGTTTCGCCTTTTGAAACCGGCAGGTCAAACTTCACCTTCAGAAGCGGCTCCATGTCGAAGGCCTCCCTGATGGCAACAGGAGTTTCTGTAAGATTCAGATCGAACGGAGCCTTGTCTGAAATAACCGCGTGATTGCTCCTGAGTGCGAGTTTCGCAAAGTTCTCAATATCTTTGCTTGAACCAATCGCCTCTCTTATTGCGTCGAGCTCCCTTGCAAGTTCCTCTACCTTTATTGAATACTGGGCAAAAATTGTCCTTGACTTCTTCTCCTTCTCGGCGGCGTTTTCCCAGTCCTTGTGCAGGGCGTCCTGCTGGGGTTTGAAATAGTCGTCGAACCCGGGAAGAAGCTGGTGTATGTCATCTCCTTTTTTTTCTTTCAGCAGAAGACCTTCGAATATTGCCTCGACTACTTTTTCAGAGTCAACCGGGACGGCTACCGATATCCCAAGAGCGTTCTTAATTTTCTTATGTTTTCTGAGGAGGACATCGAGAACAATTCCGTCTATCTGATTGTCAATGCCGTACAAGGTCATCACACGAACTTTAGTCTTCGGCTGTCCGAACCTGTCAACGCGACCTTCGCGCTGTTCGTGCCTTGTCGGATTCCATGAAAGATCATAATGGACTACCGAATCAAAATATTCCTGTAGGTTTATGCCTTCGCTCAGGCAGTCCGTGCAGACCAGCACCTTCTGCTCGAAGGCTGCAAGCTCCTCAATGCGGGATTCCCTGTCTTCCGGAGCCAAAAGCCCAGTGATTGCCGAGATTTCAATCCTGCCACCAAGCCTTTCCCTGAGTTCCTTGGCAACATATTCCGCCGTATCAATGAAACGGCAGAACACAATTGGGTTATGCCCTTCCCTGATAAGATCCTTGAGTATTTTCACAAGCTTTACAAGCTTTAAATCCCCATCTCCGCATAGGGCATCGGCCTCTTTCGCCATATCGAGCAGACGCCGTCTGTTCTTTTTCGAAACATCAGTCTCCGAGCCGTCGTCGCTTCCGGGAGTGACATCGATACCCTCGATGTTTTCCTCGTCAGTGATGTCAAGAATCGAGTTCATCCCTATGATGTCGGCATCATTCTCGTTTTCAGCATCAACCACGGCAGCCCTCCTTCTAAGGGTTGCGGCAGCGGCGGCAGGACTGCTTGCCAGAGATCTGAGGAGTGCCAGGGCGGACCACCATCGGATGCGCTGGATAAATTTGGTGCCGGACTTATCTCTTACAGTCTCCTTAGCATATTCGACTGCACGTTTGAATAGTGTAGAATATTCAGGGGAAAGCTTGTATGTGTCCTCGGCATCGAAGCGTTCTGGGAACACGGTATCGCATTTCATATAGGATTTTATATCAGCTCTGCGCCTCTGAACCATGTGCATAGCGAGTTTCTGCCTGAGCACCTTATTCTTTTCGGTTATGATCTCGTCTGAAAGTTCTGCGAATTCCGGACTCATCAGGCCAAGCAGAGAGCGGAAAGCCTGTTCATTGCCGCTGTGCGGAGTGGCTGTCACCAGAACAACATGGCGGTCAGTTTTTTCAGTAAGCTGTGTTATAAGACGAAACCTCTGGTGCCTTGCACTCGATCTGTCAGCACCAGCAGCGCAGGAATGGGCTTCGTCAACGATTACAAACTCTGGGCATGACCTGATGAAGTCATCGACACGCCTTGAGGACTTTATGAAATCTATGGAGACAATTACAAATGGGTTGATCTCAAATATAGATTGATTGAGGGCGGCACACTGAGATTCAAGCTTTCGGATTGTGGTCGGCAATACAAGCTCGGCGTTTATGTTGAACTTCGTGCGCATTTCCATCTGCCACTGTTCGGCAAGATGTGGAGGACAGACGACGGCGATGCGGCTGATCTCACCCCTGTCAAGAAGCTCCCTCGCAATAAGCAGTGCCTCTATGGTCTTTCCTATTCCAACATCATCTGCGATGAGCAGCCGGAGCGGATCAAGTTTCAAAGCCATGAGGAGAGGAACAAGCTGATACGGCCTCGGTTCAAATGCAAGCCTGCCGAAGGAACGAAAAGGACCCGCGCTTGAACGGAAACCGATTTTTACAGAATCCCTAAGGAGCTTGCATGAGAAATAATCTCCGAGCTTCATGGCGTCCGGAATGGAAAATCTCGCGGATTCAACCTTCTCCAGGTCAAGGCAGATGCCGGTCGTTTCAGCATCGGTGCCACCGAGAGGGCGGAGCTTTAGGAAATCCTCTTCAGAATCAGGAAGAACAACCCATTCCCTTCCACGTGCATTTACGATGGCCCCAGTGGCATAAGCAGTACTCATAGCCCTCCACCGAATACGCTTGGGAATTTCTTCAATATTGCAATCCAGTTGTCCTTATGATTGAACCTTATTACTGTATGTCCTCCTCTTTCCAAGGCCAGACCTATTTCCGAGTCCTTCTTTTTCTGCTCAGGAAAATCATGTGGAGGGCCGTCAATAAATATTGCAACGTTCTTGTCATTGTAATAATAGTCCAGCCGGCAGTTTGCAGCCTTTATAAAATGCTGTCCGAGATCCGGAAGCGCATAGCCTTTTTCGTTAAGAAGCATCAGCCATTTTTTTTCAAGTCCTGATTCCGCAAGCCTCATGAGCTTTTCAAAATGCTCCTCCCTGGAACAGTCTGACGGAGACGCCTGCACCGTTGATGCTGCGAGATCCACCAGGAAAGGAAGTGCAAGCTTCCTGTCGAGTTTCTTATGCAGAGGTTGATTATAATAGCTGAGGAGGCAGTCATAGCAGGCGGCCTCGCAGTCCTCCTTGGCACCTGGAGCGCGCTTCCTGTCAGTGCCAGATTCAGGATCGAAATGACAGATTTCAAGAGCTTTTTTTGCGACTTTCGCAAATGCGCCGGGAACTTCCACAAGTCTGCGGAGGACTCCGGCTCCGCCTTCTGCAGATTCATAGAACAGAAGATAGGCGGGATTTTCCTGGTCAGGCAGGAGTTCGCAAGCAAGCTCCTGGTCTTCAAGCTGGAATTCGGCCTGGATAGCGTGCGACAATGCAGACTGCAATGAGACAAACTGCCCTGCGGAAAGGGATTCCGCCGGTTCGTAAATCAGGCTGTTTCGCCTGTCCTCGACATAGGGAATAACACGGGTGGTCCTTTTGCTTGTTGGTTCATCGGTGTCGTCCTCGACAGCTTCATTTTTAGCCCAATAACCCCGTTCAGTGTCCAAAATAAAACCCAGCGTCTCCTTTTCAGCCCTGCGTTTCCATCCGAGGTTTATTCTCCACAGAACGGCGGCATTTCCATATTTGAGTGTTGCGATTTTCTTGGGTCCGGATATGATTTCGGCCTGCGTGTAGAGAGGTCTGCCGTACCTTTCAGCAAATCTCAAGGAAGTGAGTATTTCATAGCCAAGCTTGAACCTTTCCTCTTCATCGGAATTGATTCTTTCCCTTCTTTTGCAGACAACATTCTGTAGACGAAACATCTTGTTCGAAAGGGGTTTGCCAGGTAGGAGTTCATTGCAGTTCTCGCACTTATCGAAAATCTCACCTTCCTTTACGGGATGCAAATAGCCGCAGATCGTACAGATCTTCACGCTGCCTGTCGTAATGTCATTTGTCTCCTCCGAACGCGGAGGGAGAATGACGCGATGAACTGTGTATTTCGAGCCCTCATGGTAGAGTATCGAACGCGGCCCGAACTCGGTGATGGCGAGAAAGCGCGGCCTTGTAAGGAACTCGTCTTCTTTTTTGTTGACCCTTCTGCCGGGAATGAATGCCGAAAGCGGCAGGCGCGGGAAGTTGTATCCTGGCAGAAATCCTTCGCTTGCAAAATAGCGGTAGCTGTAGAAGTCCGACTGCATAACGTTTTCCGCCTTGGTGAGAAGATCCAGTTGCGCCTCGGCATCAGCCCTGAGGCTCTTTGCAAGCTCCTTCTCCTCTCTCGGCTTTGTAGCATCAATTATTATCTTCGACTGCAGTTCCGCCTGTTTGAAGGCCGATCTGTAGATAGTCCTCCACCTATCGCATGAGCGGTCAAACTCCTTTGGCAGGGATTTCAGCACTTCCTCGAGCCAGCTGTCGTCGAACCAGTCAGCCGAGTCCAAGTCGGATTTGATGTCGTCTATAAGCCTCTGCCCTCTGGTCTTGGCCTTCCTGGCAAGGCCGGCATCGTTGAGGATTTTCTGCTTTTCCTCTTTTATTTCTAAAGTCGGAGGGTTAGGCGGATTTCTCAGGTCTAGTATTTCGTAGAGAGACGGACCCAACTTCATCCTGCATTCGGTAAGCCATATCGCGTGGATGTGGGCTTTCACAAGATCCTCATTGGCAAGATCCATCCTCGGGGTCGAAACAGCACCGGAAACCATATCTGGCTGGTGCCTGAAGAAATACTGGTCGTGGGGAGAGCCGAGCGTGCAGTATGTAAAAACAAGTGCGGGCTGGCCGCTTCTTCCGGCGCGTCCGCTTCTCTGTGCGTAGTTCGCAGGCGTCGGCGGTACATTCCTCATGTTGACCACATTTAGCTGCTTGATATCAATGCCAAGCTCCATTGTGGGGGAGCAGAAAAGCACCGGCAGCTTTGCATCGCCGAAAAGCTTTTCCCTCTCCTGCCTAATATCGGACTGCACCTGTGCGGTGTGCTCCTTTGCATAGACCCCGAGCGCATTAAGTGCGACATACTTGTAGAAATCAACAAAGTATTTGTTGGTCTTAATCTCGACATCGGGTGCGTTCGGCATAGCCATCGGGTCATAAAATGACTTGGTTCCGTCTCCGGCCTTCCATACCATTGAGGCTGCATTGATCTGATAACCTGGAATATCATCGTTGACAACTGGCTCGACAATTCCCGCCGTTGCAAGCGCCTTGAGCAATTGTGCAATAATTTCAGACGCCTCGGCTTGTTCTATGCGTTTGCCATAGGATTTGAAAGCCCGGCTCCTTATGTATCTTCCATATCGGCTGAGAGGGGATATGTATATGAACTCCTCTGAATCGTCAGATTTCCGTGAACGGGGAAAGGCTATCGCCGCATGACGCAGAATTTCATTTTCATCCAAGGACCAGGGAGATATGAGATGCTGACCGCTGCGGATTTTTATCTGGCTCTGGTCTATGGGGTCAAGATAATTTGATTTGATCGCAAGCGAACGTCTCATCAGATCGAGAAGAACTTTGCATATTCCAACTCTTTCATCCTGGGTTGACTGTACAAGAGCCATATGGCAGTTTTGCCAGATGTCTTCGGCCATGCACAGATCCTCAAGGGATTTATACTTTATTTCAAGAAGACCGCACTGTTCGAGGTTGGGGGCGGTGATCCTCCAGCCCCTGCGCAAATCCTGATATATGCGGTATCCTATGACATCGCGCAGAGCCTGGGCTGCATCGCGCTCAGGCTGGAAACGCGCTTCTGGATTGGACATGAAAGCGTGCTTTGGCAGGCCGAGAGATTCGAAAATCTTCTGTGTCAGCACATCATATTCCATCCCCGCCGGGCCGCATGCGGATGTCGCCTTGAATATGGCCGCCCTCAAGAGGCCTATTTCGACGAAGTCGTTGAAGTGGCCCGCCTGTAGGGATGCATCCTGCCTGTTGTCAGTGAAGCTGAGAAGCTTTCTTGTCTCCGTCAGTATATTCAGCTCCTTCCTGAGATTTAGGATCGTGGACAGGCAAAGTATGGTGGTTGCAGTGCTTCGACCTTCCGAACCAAGGGAGGACAGTTTGCCAAAATCGGATGTCTGGCGGAAATCGTATGACACACCGCAGGAAAGACAAAACCTGAAGGGTGCCTGTATGAAAACACCACGCATGCCGGTTTCATCCTCAACTCCATCAAGGCCTACGCTGATCGGCTCGGGAAGATATTTCCTTCTATCTTTTTTAACACGGAAGGAACCATCATCACGCAATTCAAGCCAGTCCTCGGGCAGCCGTTCAAGTTCTTCATCTGAATCGGAATCAGGCCAAGGGTTCTCCTTGCTGAAATAAAGAAATCCAGATTCACTGCCATCGTCATTGTTCCTGTCTTGAAGCTCTCTGGCTGAGAATTCCCATTTCCCATTCTTGTTTTTCCTGCGCTTCACACAGAAATATTCCTGACCGCATTCGCGATTGAAAACAAGAGAGAGGAGAACCTTCGAGCGGGAACTGTCAGGAACAAACTGCTGCCTTGAGAGTGTGATGTAACGGGATTCGACCGGTTCAAGGGAGGTGAAAACAGAATCTCCACGGCTTATGAACTGATGGAGCCTGAATGCGAAGACAGGAAAATCCGTCTGCGGATTTCTCAGCTTGTATCCTGACATAAGGCATTTCTCCAGGACTTCTTCGCAGTTTCGAAGAGGAATCCCTGTTGTTTCGCTCAGAGATTGTGCCGAGCCATTGGTGCCGTAAATGCTCTTAGCCTTACTCCGGATGAGGCGGTTTGTCACTGGCTCCCTGTCGAGGCCAAAAGTGGTTTCGATCCAGGAACAAAGTGGACTTGAAACAAATGAATTGAAATCAGCCGGAGGTTCATAAGGTGCTGTTTTCAGTTCATCTGCGAGTACGTCCTTAACCGATTTATCGTTGAAATCAAATTCCTTTGTCGAACGGCACAATGTTTCACAGATAATGTCTTCCTTAAGAAATTCAGACCCGAAGACTTTGCGCGCAAGAGTTGCAACTTCGTCTCTCTGCTCATCAAACGAGCCAGGACCTGCGAGAGTCGCGGATGTCCCGACGCACTGCGCCTGGGCTCCGCCAAGAAGATCCTTTATGCGGCGGATGAGAAGAGCGACATCGGCTCCCTGCCTTCCCCTGTAGGTGTGCAACTCATCAAATACTAGGAATTTCAATCCTTTTGCCGCTTCCACGAGATTTTTCTCTTCCGGCCTGGTAAGTATTAGTTCCAACATTACATAGTTTGTCAATAGAATGTCTGGTGGATCGCTGATTATTGCATTCCGCTCCTCGCCGCGCTCCTGTCCGGTATATTTTCGGAATTTGACGGGTTCCAACCCCTTCTGATAGCCATGGCACAGGAACTTTTCAAGCTCGTTGAACTGGCTATTTGCAAGAGCATTCATCGGGTAGACAATAATCGCCTTTATTCCCTTGGTCCCACGCCTTTGAAGAGCATAATTGACTATGGGAATGATGTAAGACAGGCTTTTACCGGACCCCGTTCCAGTAGTAAGAACATAGTTTCTGTTTTTTACCGCAAGCCGTATGGCTTCTTCCTGATGCCTATGAAGTCGCAATGGTTTGCCGGTCGGTTCCTCATCCGATTTTCCGCGACGAAATATTTTCCTGCACTCATCATGAAGCAATCCCTCGCTTACAAGGTCTTCAACTTCTTGACCCGGTTCAAAGGATGGATTGAGTTGGACGAGAGGATCGGGCCAGAGGAACCCCTCTTCCATTTTGGAGTCAACAAATTTCTTGATCCGGGAGTCTTTGATATTTATGAAGCTGCTAACGTAGGAGGCGTAATCTGCGACAAGTTTTTCCCGGAATTTAAATATGTTCATATCCCTATTCTCTATATTACAGTATGATTTTCAATCTTTCCCAAATATGATCTACAAAACTGAAATTAATAGGAACCAGTGTCCCGTTGCTCCCTTTCCCTTAACTCTATATCGTTCTCTCCCAGAACATTCCTTCCCTGCCAATAGGAATGGATCATATTCTCCACCCTAAAATAACAATCCAGCTCAAAATTGCAACCGCATAACATTGTAAAACCACATTTATAGTCGCCCGCCGGACAGCCGCCATGAATAGCCGCCCGGCAGGCTGATACACCCTTAATATTTTCAATCTGCCTTAAACCCGATAGTTTCTTCTTCAATAACAGGACTGCGAGCTATGCGATCCTCTTTTTTGATTTTATACGCCGAGAGATGCACCAACTCGTCATCGTCGATCAATAGTCCCGCCTCATGTTTGTCGGACTGGCTCCTGATGTAGCGGCCTCTGCCAGGGGATTTTTCCGGTGCCGCCGCCGCTTTCGCTATCCCGTCCAGGAATTTCTTTATTTCCGATGTGGATTTGCCTTCGTCAAATACCGGCGTTTTCTTCGCCTGCTTGCTGAAAGCGTCCACCGTGCCGAGCGCCACGCTCCTGACGATGTCGTTCCAGTTCGCCTTCATAAGCTCCGGATGCTGGAAGAAGTCCACTGACACCAGCTTGGAGCCCTTGAATACCGCGATTCCGCAAGCCTTGTCCGGATATCTCACCTTCTCAGAGAAGTCTTTAAGCCTCCTGTCGTAGCTGTCATAGACATCGTTAAGGCAGGCTGTCTCGCTCTTGACATTTGCATCTTCAGCAACCTTGTCCACCGTCTCCCATATTTTCCCCTGGTTGCTGTTGTACGCCTTCGAGGCCTTGACATTCCTGTTGACGGTCTCGCTCAGGCAGAATCTGATTTCAGGGGATGCGAGGTTCGTCTTCCTGAACGCCTTGTCACCTGAGTAGTTCCATCTTCTTGCCTCGACACAGGAGACCGGCACGCTGACCGACATCCTGATGTCTATTATGATCGAGACGTTCACTATCCTGTCCTGTTTGGCACCCTTCAGCCCCTGGCCGCCGATGATGAAGACTGGCCTGTCTCCGTTGTTTGTCGCCGTCAGCGTCGATACCACGCCTGACTCGTTCAGTTCCTCCACTCTGAGAATGTTTCCGTCGAGCGCGTCGCCGCAGTTCACATAGGCGCAGCCTGCATCTTTTTTTCCGAAGAGGGGCACTATGGAAATGCCTTCGCAGAGTATGGCAGTTCCGGTATTCATCTCCTTGAAGATTTCACGGAGCCTTGCGTTCATGTCCGGAGCGGGGCGGTTCTCCATTTCCTGTATAGTTGCGAGAATTATCCTGTAGATGAGGGCCGTCTCGGGAAGCATGCCAGGGCCTGACGCCATGTATGGAAGGCGCTTGGTCACACTCTTCAGCGTCTCTGCCGAGTACGACTTGATGTTCAGATACACTGCGAGAAGCGCGTTGTGGAGCACCGCCTGCGGGGAGTCGTCATTGTTCGGCCTGAATATCAGCGTGTCGCCCCTGCACGTTGTCTTGACGGTGAGATCTACGGGTGTTCCGGTGTGTTCGCCTGAAACGGTGGGGGTAGCCTTGATGCTTATGAGACCAGCATCGAGGAGTGGCGCAATCCATGCTGCGTCCTTCCGCTCTATGTAGCCAACCTTGCTTTCTCCGCAGGACACTCTTATGGCATTGCTGTCGTGGGTATTGTCCGGTTCCCGTTCCAGGGAGAGCTTGTCTCCTGTGCGCACCCTGCCTGACGAGTATTCTAGTCCCGCGAGATGACTTCCGATTCTGCCGATGGTCTTCATTTTATCCGCTCCTTTTGTTCATCCTCTTCCTGCGTGAATTGAAATGTTATCTCCCTTTCCGCCAACTAATGTAGATGTGGGGCTAGGACATTTTGTGTCCATGCAAATTAATATTTTATTTATTTGTAACCCGTCAGTCTTTTCCGGCGGGGCGCGGACATAAAGCTCGCCACGGCGGCACTTTTTATTCTTCTCGCCGCCGTGCTTGTATTCGTGCGGTGAGATTCAAAAAGAAAAACCCTGAAACAGGTGGGAAAAGGCAGATTCTACATCTTCTTGCCGGAGACCATAAAATGACAATGGATATTATCTCATATCTGGAATCCAGAGCCAAGATTCGGATCTGTACCAGACAATGAGTTTTACCTTTGAGAAAAATTAAAACAATCCGAAAAACTTTGACAACAGCGTTGCCACAAGCATCAGATCAATTAGAATCCTTGGGAAATTATCTTCAATATTGCATTGAACAATTGTTATGCGTTTGTTTCTTCCGAGACAGGCTCGGTTATATCTGGCAGTGATATTTTCAGGCCGTCGAGCCGTATCTCCCGTTCTACAAGAGCCTCCTGGCGTTTAAGCCATTTCTCCAGCTTCTGTGGATCCTTTTCTATGTCAAGGGTTTCCCTGTAATGTTTTGCAGCAGCCATGTCTGTCCAGTGCGTAACAGTGAACTCCTTTTCGCTCTTAAGTTTTTCTATCTCCTCCCGGATTTGGTTAAGGGACACGCGGAAAAATTCCTTGCGCGAGTTGATCTTGTTGATTTGCATTGATAGGAAACGTTTCTGGAGCTTATGCTCCAGGACAGGAGCATTTTCGCTCTCTATCCAGGCATGCACATCAAAGTCGAATGGAACGCTCGCGTCGCCGAGTTCGTCGACACGTTCCTGTTTGTTTAGGCGGCGGGTCTGTCCGATTTTGAATATCCCCTCTCCGAAAGCGCCGACATTGGATATGATATATACGTGACCTTGCTTCGTCTGCTGTGCTATCGTAAGCCTCTTTTCAGTGGCTGTGGCCAAATCCTTGCGGAGGCCTTCGTTGGCCAGCTGCATTTCCGTTATCTTCTGCTCCCATTCTGCCTTGTCCACAGCTGCCGCCTTTTCGAATTCTACCTTTGCCTGTGCAAGTTCTCGCTCCTTGTCCTCAAGGCCTTTTTTCTTGAGCTCCTCATCTTTCGCCGCCCGGCGCATCTGCTCTTCTCGCTCCCTGGTGGCCTTTTCCTCATCGCGGATACGCGCCTTTAGTTCACGTTGCTCCTCCATCTGTCTACGAGCCAGTTCCTGTACTACTACAGCCCATTTGAGCTCGGCGAGCCGAGCATCAAGATAGGCTGGGAGGATACGGGCATCCCTGAAAGCTTTGCCATTTAGATTCACTAGACTGAAAGCGTCCCGTATTTCCTGTTCCATGATGCCGTAGTTGTCGCTTTTCACCCTTGACAGTATGGCATCGACACGTCCGTTGAATGCGTCTATTACAAAACGCACTGCGGTATCTCTGCGGTTGATTTCTACATATTCGCATGTTGCTGCTTCTCCCCGCTCGATCATCCACCGCGACAGAAGCCGTGCCGATTTCAGGGATTCGCCGCCCGATGTATAGCCAAACTCGACTGCCAGGTCATCCAGCAGGCTGTGGGTAGGCATGATATATCTGTCTCCATAGCCTTCGGTAATGTTGTGCATGGCCTGAACAGCTTGCTCAAGCATCTGCTTGTCGCGAAGTGCATCATAGGCTTCTCCGGCGATTTCCTTTGCCTTCTTCTCGGCTTCGGCGAATATGCGCCCGGCATCACGTACCGCCTGCTTGAGCCTGGCATCGGCCTGCTCGTAGATTAACCTGGCCTTTTCTGTCCCCTTCAACCGTTCGCCTTCCGCTGCGGTGCGCGCTTGTTCGATAATTGTTCTTGCCTGGTTCTGCAAGGTATCGGCTTCTTCCAATGCCTCGGCAAACTTCTTTCGGATTTCGGTTTCCGCATCAAGCAGGGAGGCATACTTATTGAACTTGCCAAGATCCCCGAGCGCCTTGTCCAACTGCGACTTATTGGCTTCGATTACCTTGTGTGCTTCATTTTCATAGTGCTGGCGGACGCGTTCGACCTCTGCCTTCACATCCCCGATTTGCTGGTCGATCAGCTTCTGCGCATCTGCAACGTTTTTTGCCATCTGTTTACGGCTCTCAACGGTCCGCTTCTCGGATGCGGCGATTTCCAACTTCGATTGTAGTATTAGACGGTCAAGAACCCTGTTCTTCAAATAAAAATAGGAGAGGGCTGTGAGCAGGCCGGCAATGATGATTAATAGAAATGTGGTCATCCGAATACTCCTTTGATTATCTTAATCGCTTAGATATTATTGAGTTAGGGTGGCAATATGGTGCGCCAGCTCAGAATTCCGCCTTTTCACGGCATCCATAAGCTCTTCAAAATTGGCGCTTTCATCTGCACCACGATCCATATCCGCCGGGGTCAACGGACTTATGAAATCAAATTTACCAGTCTTCCGGGACATATTAAGTTCTCCTCGATGCGGCAGACCCATTATGGAATCCGACGGATCCAATTTATCAAAATTGAAAGAATTCAGGATCTCACGGGCAATCACAACCGAAAGGAAAGGGCGTTCAAGCATGAGGCCGGTAGCTGTGTCGAGATATTCTGCAAATGCTGTTATGATGATCATGTCAACCGGCAGGAGCGCGAAAACCTCCCGGGCCACGCGAAGTACGCAGCCGCAGACGTAGTCCTGGTAGATCTCGACAAAGCGCTGTCTTGGCATTTGTTTGACAGTCACTTTGCCTGACGAGCTTAGTGTCTTGACTTCCGAGGGAATTGTCTTGTTGCTGTTGGTGCTGAGCACGCATTCAACCAGGTGCGCGTTGTGGACAGTGAAATTTAGAGATGATCCTATGCAGGCAAGTTCATTGAAGGGGTTGAATTCCTGGAGCGCCTCGATATAGGCACCGTGCTGTCCCAATAGAATACGGCTGGCTAAAATAGATAAATTCTTCCATTCCGCATATTCGACTGTATATGCTTGCAGTGCATCCTGATATTCCTTTTCATCCTGTTGCTGGGCTTGCCGGATCGCGACGACATCGCCATTGTGGGAAGCCGAGACCATCAGCAACTGACGAGTCTTGAGTTCGTTGTGCGTGCGCAGTTGGGGAGGCGCGGGTGGCAGGGATGCAGCTAGTCTGCGCCAGTCCCATGCTTCAGCCTTTTCCTTGTGTACTGACAGAAGAACATCCAGGTTATTTTCGTAGGTCTCGACTTCCAGACGTGCCTGCTCAAGCGCCGAGAGCTTAGCCAATTCTTTTGACTGGCGTTCAAGTTCGCGCTGGCGCTTCTTTGCTTCTCGCTGCTGACGCCTTTCCTCAGCCTCCATTTTGTGTACTGATGATATCATTTTGTCGAAGTCATTTAAGCTTCTCCTCAAGACTGCCAAGCCGTTCACTTATCTTTTTAATTTCCTCCGCAATTGCATCGACTTTAGATTCATTACCTTTTTCTTCAGTCTCAATAAAATTTGAGGCGATATAGGCGGTAAATGTCCCAAAGAGCCCCACGCCTGAAAGCATTAGGATAGCCGCAATAATTCGCCCAAAATCTGTAATTGGATATTTGTCCCCATACCCCACCGTTGTAATCGTGACAAAAGCCCACCATAGAGCATCTGAAGGGTTTTTTATGTTTGATTCCGGAGAAGTTTCGACATTCAATATCACAATGGATGAGAAAATTACAAGAAAAAATGAAATCAAAATTACAGAAGCAAAAGCACTTTTTGCCTTGTTCTGGAATAGAAATTTGACTATTAACCTAATCGAACGAATCGCTCTAAGAATCCGAAAAATCCTTATTACCCTGACAGCCCGCCCCCAGCGCAAGATTCCAAAATTCGGAATACTTGACACAAGATCTATCCAGCCCCACTTTAGATATTTGAGTTTATTTTCGGCACTGATAACGTTATAAATAAAATCGCCTATAAAAATAAAGCATATCAAATTGTCTATAAGCCACAATAATTTGGACGTTTCGGGAGGAAGGATGAAAATGGTATCTATAAATAATGCTGCCAAAACATAAACACACAGGAAAAGAATAAATATTTGCCAAAGAGTTATTTTCTTTTCGTCAGAATTTTTCATTCACACATACAGCCTTTTTTATTCTCAATACAATTATTCAAATCCCGTCAAAATCAAATAGTAATACATATATTATAGTTAATCACTCCTAATGGAGACCTGTTGGTTCCTATTGGTGAAAACAAGTTCGTCTCCAGTCTTGTCATAGGCTACCGTGTCGTACTTGCAAAATCTATAGTCGTCTGCCGGACAGCTCTGACGACTTAACTCTACGGCAGGCTTCACACACCCTATATCTCTTCAACCATTTTATTTCACTTTCTTATTGTCGCTACTCTTCACATGCTCCTGCAAAAATGGTCACTGACCGCTGGCAACACTATTCCAAGTATCCCGATTAGATAAAACAGCGCCATCAAAAGGCCGGAAACCGGACTGAGGCATGACATGGAAACGCAGACAACAAGCATGAAGAGAATAGAACAGGCTATTTTCTTCTGGGACTCCCGTTCCCTAGCGTTTCGGATTTGCTCCATCGGGGTTGTCCTGTAGAAATTGATTGGGTTATGCGTCCTATCTGAATTCATGGCATGGTTCTCCTTTTTTCTGTATATATTATACACTTGGAGGTCGGACATTTTGCGTCCATGCAAAATTGATTATTCTTTGTATTCCGGGGGACACAAAATGTCCAACCCCGCCGGCTATAGTTATTGGCAGGTAAATTACAGGAGGTCGCGATGGAAAAGAAAAAAAGTAGGAAATCTAAGGAGAGGCTGTTCTTCTCGGAAAAAGAAAGGGCGGAGCTTCGTGCCAAATTCAAGCGAAAAAAACCAGGAGATCCGAGTCTGGAATTCTGCAATGTACTCGCATCTGAAGCGCGGGAGGATTCCGTAGAGGGCAAAGGACATCCTTTAGGCCTGTGCTATCATAAATACACGGAGCTGGTCGGGGCCAAGGACTTCCGTTTATCCTCCCAGGCGCAGGCAGACGAGTTCGGATTATTCTTTGGGAAAGTGATGAGAAGTATCAAGAAATGCAAAGAAGAAGGGGATGTCAATGCGGACGCGGTCTGGGATTTTCTGTTATATGGAGGCAAGGCTCCATGGGACAAGGCGCAATCCGACAAGAAGGAGAAGTGATTTCATGGAAATATCATACCTGGACTGGATTGACCGCTGGATGCTTGCGTCCGACCACCTGTGTCGCCTCGATTCCGAAAAGCGCCGATATGGTGTGGCAGGAACGCATGTGCTCGGTTTTGTATATGTTGACCATACGCATGGCATTAGCATGCAGATCGAGAGCTTCTGCAATATGGATCCGGATGGTACAGTGCACATGAATGGCAGTCCTCCCCAGCACAACTCGATGCTGCTGATACGCTACGACATGCTTCTTGATATGGATCCAAATCCTCTGGCCGATGATGAACACCGCAGGCTGGGACTGCCGGAATATCCTAAGTGGCTGCCAAGTTATCATCACGAAGGAGCGGAACCATTGCGCCGGTTGTCCCTGCTGCATCCACTGCGGGCGGAAGGCTATCCTGACGACATCAAATTTGTTCTCCCAGGAGACGCTGAACATCAGGCTGAACTGATATGGGGCCGTCTTGAAAATTCACTTGGTGGAGACTACTTTGAGTGTGAACTGCTGAACGAGCCAAACCATGACTTTGGATTTCATATGGGAGAGCGTGTTCTGGTCAGAGTGAAGGAGGTACCCGAAGGCGTGTCATCTGTGTGCCTGGGGCCGTTGCCCAGATTTGCTGAAGATAAGGTATAATGCATTAAGGAGGAGGAATAACAATGCTACTTGAATTCACGTGTCCTTCATGCGGTGCTGTGATGAGAGCTGATGTCGAAGGCGTAGCGGATATCGCCTGCAAGGCATGCGGCAATGTCTTCACGGTTTCCGCATCATCTGTCAGAGAAGCAGTGGACAATAAGCTCCTCGATCCCGCAGATCCGGGAGGCTTCTTCGCGAACTTTCCGCCGGAGGATGACAATCCAGTGTGAAATTAAAGTCAACGATAAAAATCATTTTTTTTGTCCGTAAAATACGAGAAGGAGGTAAACCAAGGGAAAAATATTGGAAATGCTTCGCCGGGATGGTAGAAATGCCATTTTGGGGTATATTCCAAAAGTGAAAATGAAAGAGGAAGTGACGGTCAAAAACGCCGTCACGGAATCAGTACCTTAATAACCCATGAGCGAAAGGACGAGAAGATGACATCCAACGTTGTTAAGTCGGATCAATCGTACGATGGTCTGTTCAAACAGGCAGAAGGCGTCAAGTTTTTGCCATTTGTAGGACCCCTATTCCGTGAGACAAGTCTCCGTGAGACAAGTCTCCGTGAGACAAGTCTCCGAATCCTAATGCTTGGCGAGTCGCACTACGGACCTCAAGAAAACAACAGGAACACGCGCCTGACGAGGTCACTCGTTGAAGACGATTACCTAAGCGCTTCGGCGAATGGCAGGCGTTTTTTTTGGACAAAAGGATTTAGACGTGTAGCAGCGATGATCGGCGGCAAGGACTACTATTCTTCTGATAATGTGTGGCAACAACTTGCCTTCTACAACTTCTTCCAGCAAGTTGTAGGAGACAATGCTAAGGACAAGAAGCACATCAACGAACAGACCATTTCAGAGGCAAGATCAGGATTGCAGGAAGTGTGCAAGATACTTGAACCCAATTTGGTGATAGTCTGGGGAATCGGTCGTCTTTATGATACATGGTTGCCGCGAGAAATGAATGGGGTGATTCCAGAATTGAGAGTTTTTCAATATCAATATCTTCCGAAGACAGTGTTTTGGGCTATTCATCATCCATCCATTGGATTCTCGATCCCAGAATGGCATGAAAAATTTTTGAAGGTTAGGAAGTCTATAGAGTTATCCGGAGTCCGCTAACCAGTGACTGTGCCTTGCTCAGTCACTGGCGAACTTCGCAGTCTACCCACGGTGATCACAGCATTTATAGTCATAAAATGCAATACAAGCACATGCATGTATCGCGCCCCAAGGGGGAACCGGGCTTGACAGAATGCAGTCGGAAGGGTAGGTCGTCAACAGTCAAGGCCAGATGCTTCTGCCCGTCCTGCTATCAGAAGCGGGAACCCAAACTCTCAATGCATGTCCGCGAGGAAGTCTTCGCGGAAGTGTCGCACCGTCAATCTGCCTTCACCTTTTTGACAACGGTTCCGTCATATAAGTATCTGCCTGAAGGGAGGGGGGATTCCTCATCGAAGTCTTCCATCAGTTCAGTGTTGGAAAGCTCAAGTTCAACGCCCTCCGTTCCGATCATCCCCACCATATCACCAGGTATTTCGAAATACTCGCCCTTATCAATCAATTTTAAATCCTCAGTGTTTCTATGCGCCTCTCCTGTGAACCGTTCGCCAAGGCGAATGGTTTGGGGAGGGGAAAGCTAATCACTCCCCTTTACCCGGTTGGAGTATATTGATCTCACGGCATCCTGGCCAGTGTAGTTCGGTCCTGCCGTCGTGTCTGCACCGACATATGCGTAGTTGAACGTCAGTGGCCTGTTTCCGTGAAAGCAAAGTATCTTTGTCCTGGTGTTGTACCGGAACCCAAGTCTCTTGAAGGTCTTGCCAAGGACCGCCCCGAAGGCCTGGTTCTGTTCGTGAGATATATTCGCGAGGTCCAGGTGCCCCAGGAATAGGCCATCTTCGGCGAGCCAGCGACTGACTCTTTCGAGGAGTCCAAGCTTGTCTCCAATATAGTGGAGACCGTGAACGGATGTGATAAGGTCATATGTGCCTTCGCATCTCCAGGAGTGGAGTGAAGCGACATGAAAGGTCACTCTGGCCCCCTGAGGGATAGCTGCGAAGGAGTCAACCAGATCTACTCCATGGCAGTCAAGACGGTCTCCGAAACGAGTTGACGCCTGGATAAGGGCTTTCCCTGTGCCGCAGCAGAGATCCAGCCACCGCACCTTCCGGCGAGACTGAAAGAACGTTGACAAGTCAAAGCGGAGGTCCTTTTTGTAGCTGTTGGGGCCACTGAGCTGCCGCTCCCTGTTCATGTTGCGGTTCGCGACGCCCCATGAAGACTCCAGGGCTTTGTCAGAGACTGTCTGGATACAAAGGCTCTGAACCTCTTTACACTCGATGTTTTGGGTTTCTTTCATTTCACCTGGTTCTTCTTGCAATGGCAATCTCCATATATTTCTTTACTTGTTCAATCATCTCTTGCTTATGCTGTTGAGATTTTTGCGGAGTCCATTCTTTATTCTGATAGATGAAAAACATTTTTAAAGAATCA
>CAIQLG010000348.1 GCA_903872565.1 uncultured Lentisphaerota bacterium
ATCATATTGCTTCAGACGGTTTGCACACCCGGCCGCCTGCTCCAGTGCATCCGATTTCTGAAGGTCGCTTGCCGCGCTTCCCGCCATATTAGTGAAGGCTGTCAACGCCTCGGCATTCTTGCCGGCCTGGACCAGCGCCAGCGCCGCCTTCCGCTCTGACAGGTAGTCGGCCCGTCCATGACCATCGATTTTACTCCAGCTGTCATCCAATACGCCAAATTTCATCGGCACGTGGAATGAATCCGTTCCGGTGGGCGACCATGCGGAACGTTCAGTCTCGGTACGGCTCACCCGCTGTCTGCATACGTTGATGGCCCACGGATACAAGCTGTTGGGCGCGCGGCCCTCGACCGATTTCATCGGATCTACACCTCCATCCATCATGTCGCCGACAGGGATGCGCATTTCCACGCTCCAGAACTTGTCCCCCTTGAACACGGCAACCTTGGCACTCGAGGACCAGGCAAGATTGGTCCCATCCTTCATGTCGGCATCAAACACCGCTCCGGCCGGATTGACCGCGATCTGATAATAGGAATGGCTTTGGGTCTCCAGCAGCACGTCCACGTAGTCGCCCTTGAACATCGCAGGATCGTCATTATTGGTCGTCGTGATGTTCAGGTTCTTCATGTCCGGCTCTTCACAGCGAATCCCGAAATAGATCGCCCGGTTACCCCAGATCACCCGATAAGATGTAGCGGCGAACGCGCCCCGCCCGGTCTCCAGCTCGGCCATGTCGTACGCATATGAGCCCCATCCGAATCTGCCGTTATTCCACCGGGCCTCGTCGAGGCGGCCATCGATCGTGATTTCGGAGTCGCTCGCGGACGGCCGAAAAATGCGTGCTTTGGAAACATCCTTCCGGTCCTTGGACAGCCTATCGCGCAATTCCGTCATCGACTTCTGGCAGTAATCCGCCACGAGATCGACGCGCTTGCCGTACACCGTGTCACCGGCGGCCTTCCGGGCGGCGTCCAGCAGTTCCAAGGCCTTGCCGACCGGAGCTGCGTCGCTGGACATCTTACTCCAGTTCGCCTCGGAATACTCGATGAAGGCTTTCATCTCCTTTGCAGCCGGGCCATAGAATTTCTCGTAGTACTCATTCAGCAGTGCCTCAATGTCCTGGTCCGCGTCCCAGTAATAGCGCGTCGTCACATACATGTTCAAATGGTTGAAGCCCGGCGCGTGCATATCGCTGGCATTCCCCCCTTCTATGCCGCCACTGGTCAGTTCGATGAACTCGCCTTGCGATTGCCCTTTCAACGAATGCAGATCCTCGGCAATCGCGTGGGGGAAATAGGCCGGCAGATGCGACCCGCTCTGAAGATAATGTCCCCATGCCATGAGATTTCCCGGCGCCAGTTTGGCCAGCCACACCTTGCGGGTCGTGCGGGTCACCTCGTTGGTGCGCTCTTCAGGGCTGCGATACGTCATCCGATCAATCTGCACCATCACATTGGGGCTGAGTTTGGCGATCTTTTCCGGCGGCAAACTATAACCGCTATACGTGCAGCAGGCCACTAGCCGATCCGGGTGCGTTTTGTACAATTCACGAGCCACCTGATCGACGAACCCCCAGACATAATCCGATAAATCGCCCTGCGTACCCCGTTCCGGCATGAACTGGGCCTTGCACCGATCGCACTGGCACATATTGCCTCTCCAGAACCCGTCGTTCGGCATGACGGAGATGCATTTCACGGCGGGATAAACATCGAACACCGTGCGCGCATATTTCACCGTTTCCGCGATCAGCTCCGGAGACGAGAGGCAGGCGTAATAATCTCTGTATCTCTCTGGTGCCGTGCCTGTCGCTCGCGTCCCGTCGGCGCAAAGCGCATAATATTCAGGATGCGCCTTCCTGACCTCCTCCCGGCCCGTCACATTGTTCAACCCGTGCGCATACGGAAGCCCCCGTGAGCAGTCAAGGCCGCTTCGCAACTTATACAGTATGCCATCCCGGTTGCCGCCTCTCCAACTGGGCGCATAGTCGCCCAGATTCCGATACGGAAAATCCGGATTGACGGTCTTGTCCACGGGGGCCAGCGCAATCGTTGTCAGCTTGGGAACAATTTCGCCCAGATCGCCGGGCATGTACCAGCGCATACCTAGACCGCGCAGAAACTCGTACACGGCATTCAGCGTTCCGTGTTCGTCCCGCTCCCAGATACCGACGGTCGGACTGTAGCCGGCCCAGTTGGCTCCAGCAGGAACATCAGAGGGGTTGGCCCAATGCTCGCCGGTGCGCTCGTCCCAAGCCTTGAGCGCCTTAGGATCAGGATACTGGTGATCAGCGTATTCGGACAGAATGAAATCCTTGTCATGGCCAAGGAGCACAAGATAATCTTTGCCCGAGACCATCCGGAACGCGCCCCACTTGAGCCCTTCGTCCGTGATGTTGAGCTTGTCCGTGTAGGTGCTCCGCCCCACGTAGATGTGAGCAGGCACGTCAGATCCCGGTGAGCTCGTGATTGCCAGCTTGGCGCCGCTGATCTTTTCGATGTAGGTGCGCAATTCCCAAGCGGCCAGTTTCGCCGCACGCGACGGCTTCTCGGAGATCACGATGTCGGCGCACGGCTTCCCGTCCTCGACGAGGTAAGGTTTGCTGAAAAAACGAAACCATGCCCACCCGGATGCGGATGGCGCGCAGGCCGAATTCACGTCCC
>CAIQLG010000349.1 GCA_903872565.1 uncultured Lentisphaerota bacterium
CGGAGTTCATCTACCCTGGCACGGAGTTGCGAATGGTCTACAAGATGCTCGCACCGGCATCGTCCGGTGACTGAAAACCATACAACCTCTTTTTCCACGAATCAAGAAGTCTGAAATAATAAAATAAAAGGCTCTGAATCATGAGAAAAGTAAATTCCCCTCAGATAGCCGTGGCAGGACTTTCCCTGGAATTGTATCACAGGACTTTTCCCGGATTTGACAAAATGCTTGAAAAGCAGTTTTCACTGTTCTGCAGGGAGATCAAACCGCATGCCGATATCAGGCATGGGAAAATATGTTTTCTCCAGGGGCATGTTGAAGAGGTGATAAAAAAGGCGGAGTCCATGGAGCTTGACGCCCTGCTGCTTGTCCCGATGTGTTATACGGCAAGCCTCATGACATCGAGACCGGTGCTCAAGACCACATTGCCGCTGATAGTGTGGAACACACAGGAGGCTGAAACAATAAATGACAGTTTTGATTTTGACGTGCTTTTGAAAAATCATGTGCCCCAGGGGACTCAGGATCTGACGAATGTGCTCTTGAGAAGCAATAGAATATTCGGCATGGAATCCGGACATTGTCGGGACAAAGACAAACTGGAAAAACTCGGAGAGTGGTTTCGCGCCGCACGCGCCTTCCGGTTTGCCGGACGCTGCAATGCCGGTCTGCTGGGACTGCCTTTTCAGGACATGGGTGATTTGGGGGTGGATGAGACAGCCATGCTCTCCAAGTGGGGGCCTTGCACTGTTCATCTCGGCACCGGGAGATTTTTGGAGCTGATCGACAAAGTTACAGAAAAGGAAATCAGGAATATAATCAGTTCTGACAGGAAGATTTACGATATAAGTTCTGATGTAACTGCCGACATACACGGAATTTCGGTAAAGCTTGAAATAGCCATGCGGCGGCTCATGGAAGAAAATGAGCTGGATGCGTTCAGCATGAATTTCCGTGAATTTATCCAGGACGGGCGCGTACCGGCGATGCCTTTCCTTGGCATTAACAAGTTGATGGGGGAGGGGCTTGGCTATGCAGGAGAGGGCGATATCGCAATTGCGGCGCTGATCTCCCAGATGCGGCAACTTGCCGGGATTGCCAACTTTACGGAAATATATACGTTGGACTACAAACAGAATCTCATGGTTATGACACACATGCAGGAATGCAATCCGGCAATGGCACGGAAAAATGCAAAAATAAAACTTGATGAACCTGTCGGCGATTTTCTGAACCGATACAGCATGGCGGGCGGAACACATCATATTGCCGCAATGCCCGGAAAACATGCGGGCGCCGTAACAAAGCTGGCGAGGTTCCACGGATTTGAATTAAAAAATCTGAACAGGTCTGAAATATTGCCTTCTTATCAAGATTTTGTAACGCGTCAGTAACCTCGCCTCTCAGGCGAGTGGCCCTCCACCGCCAAAGACACATTACAAAATTTTAGATTTTTTTTTATTTGCCCCATTGACATTCCTCAAAAACGCGGTATAATATATCAAATATATCCGATATACCATCAATGGGGTTCTGCTTTATGGAAAGAATGACATCAGTAGAAAAGAGCGCGATGAGAATCAGAGATCTGATTCTCCAGGGGAAATACATACCCGGCCAGCTCCTTCCCCAGCGGAAGGTTGCCGTAGAGCTTGGGGTTAGCCCTATAGTCGTCCGCGAATCGTTTAGAATTCTTGAACAGGAGGGAATGGTCGAGTGCGTCCCAAAATGGGGGGCACATGTGGCCTCTTTCCAGTTCGACAAGCTGAAGGAACGTTATTTATTGAGAGAGGCGCTTGAGGGGACGGCTGCCAGAATTGTGTCGGAACGGATTGATGCCAGACAAATTTCCGGACTTCATGAAGCGGCGGACAACGTTGACAGGCTGTTCGCTGATCCGGATTCCGATGTTGGGGAGTTGGGTGCCACGCACTCCCAGTTTCATAATTTGATCGCGGAATTAAGTGGTTGCAAGGAGATAGTGGACTTTCTGAGGCGCATAAACAATCAGCAGCTTGTCTGGATCACAAGCCGGATTGTCAATGTAAAGAAAGTCGTCCAACCCCCATCTTGGCATCGCATGTTGGTGGACTCATTGGCCGGACACGATCCAGATGAGGCGGAAAAGGCAATGAGGCTCCACGTGAGGAAAGGTTTTGAGGACATTATTGACTCGCTGGAAAAGGATTGGCGTAAGAGTTCAGTATGCTGATTCGCTTGTAGTAGACGTATTCATACGCCGCTCTTCTTCAGAACGTGCAATGAATTGCACTACTACGAACCAAAGACATGCTAATAGATAACTCAAGGATAATAAAAAATGAAAACAGGCTACATGGTGTTAAACGCGGTGCTGAGGATCTGGTTTCTGGGCGGTTGCCTGTCGGACGACATGAAATAAGTACCTCTAACATAGGAAAAAGGAGACTAGAATGTTAAATTACAATGGAATGCCTGTCCTGGCGAGCGAAGCCGTGGTCAGAAAAGATGCGGACGTGACGGTGGAAATCGGCCCGCCGCAGATCGTCGCCGCCAGGGATGAATCGCCGGACGAGGGAATCTTAACCTCACCCCATCTGCAGTGCTTCGGCCAGTCCGTTTATTTGAACTGGTCGTTTTGGTGGGATGCTGAATGCCCCTTTCTGCCCGACAAGCCCAACGGACGTGTGAGCCATGACGGCGGACTGACCTGGGAAAAGCAGACACTGCTTATGCCGCCGGGTGGCAAGTATCAGACTGGCGAGCGCGAGATTACCTGCTGGTTCTATGATGCCTTTGAAATCCCAGGCAAGCACGGAGTGTACAAGATCCCCACCTGGCATTCGTCCGACCTGGGCCAGACATGGAGCGGGCAGACGTGGACGACCGTCGAATACCCCGGGACCAAAGGGCTGGACACCTTCGATCCCCCCGAAGAGTATCGGAAGAAAGATGGCAACTACCTGCGCGGAGCCACGTTGACGACCCCGCCAGATTACCTCAAGCCTTTCATCCAGGAGGTATCGCGTTTGCGGCCGTTTGTTCATCCCTGCATTTTCCCCCAAGCCTGTGACGGGGATGGAACCCTGTACAGCCTGACATATGGCAGATACCTCAAGGACACCTCCGGCATCCGGGATTGGGACCGCGAGTATTGGCAACGTGTGAACTGGTATCGCTACGCCGTGCTCATGCAGGTGTCACGCGACAATGGCCGCACCTGGACCTTCGCCGGCGTGCCGGTGGACGGATCGGACTACGAGTCACGGGTGGAAGTACCTCCAGATGGCAGGGAAGACAACGAAGATTCATTTGTGATCAATTCTGACAATCAAATCAAGGCCGGCTATAAAGGGCGGGTGGACTTCTGGCCCGGCGACGGCTTCAGCGAACCCTCCATGGTGATCTTCCCGGACGGCGAAATGCTCTGCGCCCTGCGCACAGGCCACTGTAAGCCGCTGTACTGCGTCCGCAGTTACGACCGTGGCCGAACCTGGACCAGGGCCGAGTTCTTGTCGCCAAGATATATACATCCTATCTGCGGGGTACGTCCCACATTGGTGTTGCTCAAGAACGGCATCCTGGCGCTATGCACTGGCCGACCCGACTGTACCGTCCATTTCTCGAAGGACCGTGGCCGCACCTGGTTCCTGAGCGAAACGCTGCTTGCCAACCCCTCGATTAGCTGGGATGGAGTTTACTCGGGGAGTCACCAAAACAACTCCATGATAGCGGTGGACGACAACACACTGCTCTATGTGCATGACGCCCTGCGTTCTGACCCTTCAGCACCCAATGCCTGGCTGCGGAGCGCCGGACATGGACTTCTCATCACTCGGAGGATCGAGGTTCATGCCGGATAGCGGAGGAATATATCGCAATAGTGCTAGAAATAAGGAACAAAAGGTGAAAAAGATGGATTTAAATAAACTCAGCATCGGTTCCTGGTGTCAGATCGGGCATCCGGCCAATGCGGAAATATTGGCGAATGCCGGATTTTCCTGGCTGGCGCTCGATTGCGAACATGGAGAGGCCGAGGATTCCGACATCGGCAATTTCTGCCGTGCGGTGCGGCCGTTCGACTGCACGCCTCTGATCCGGGTCAAGGAGAACTCTCTCATGGCGATCCGCCGCGCATTGGATCTCGGCGCCGCCGGGGTGATCGTGCCATTGATCGAGACCCCCTCTGAGGCGGAACAGGCAGTAAAAGCCGCGATGTATCCGCCGCGTGGCATCCGAGGCTTCGCCTGGCAGCGCGCCAATCACTGGGGGAGTGAATTCGACGCGTATGTGAATGAGTTTAAACCGGTTGTGATCGTGATGATTGAAAGCAAGGCGGCAGTTGAGCATATCGATGCCATCATGGCGGTGGAGGGAGTGGATGGCTGTTTCATAGGGCCTTACGACATGAGCGGGTCCTATGGTGTCCCGGGCCAGACCGGACATAGGATTGTAAAAGATGCATGCCTGAAAGTCGCGGAGTCATGCCGGAAATGTAACAAGGCGGCCGGACAGCATATCGTTACGCCAACGCATGAAGCCGTGGAACTGGCGATACGACAAGGATTTACATTCCTGGCACTGGGGATGGATTCCTATTTCCTGGGCAACGGTGCCCGTCAAACATTGGAGATGTTAAAATCATGAACGTTATTGTGACAGAGCTGGAATATAAGAAGGGCTTTTCCGTTTTTCAGAATGCGGAAGGGGTCCGATGCATGCCAGCGCCATCGGACGAGGCGGGCCTGGCCGCCAGGATTCGCGAGACCGGCGCAACCTTCGCAATCATAGGGGTCAATAAATACACTCGTGAACTGTATGACGCCATTCCTGCGGGGGGCGTCATTGCGCGCTTCGGCGTGGGGCATGACGGGGTGGACAAGACGTTGGCAAAATCCAAGGGCATCCTCTGCTGCAACACGCCTGGGGTCCTGGACGATTCGGTGGCGGAATGCGCCGTGGGATTGATGCTCGCTTCCGCAAGGCATATTGCCGCTTCTTCCGCCGCCA
>CAIQLG010000350.1 GCA_903872565.1 uncultured Lentisphaerota bacterium
CCTGTTCGACATAGATTGCTCAAGCGCCTTCAATTGTGTTTCATTCAAGAAAGATTTTGCCTGTTCAAGAATTTTCTGATCGTTCTCTTTTCGCTTTTCTTCCGCTTTTGCACGCTCCTCGCCGCCAAGCTCCCACCAGTTCCCAACCGGATTTGACTGCCTGATGTCATAAATTGCCGTCGCCAACGAGTCCGCCTGCTCGTCAGTCATCATGTTTTCTTCTCCAAGACTGCCCTGTAGACCATTCACCTGCATATATTCCATCTGCTTCAGGTTATAATCCTCATAAATACCATATTGATTCCCCAGCAGCGAGGCCACCTGCGCATCGATGGCCTGTACCTTCGCCTCCATTTCCGCTTGCGTCTGCTTATCCCCGCCATTGAAACGGCCTGTGAACCAATAAATACCCCGTTCCGCCCAAAGGTCCTTAAACTTGTCTTCCGAGTCTGTGTCAAGCTTCAACTTCTTCAACAGCAACCCGCCATACTGGTCAATCATCCGCCTGGCGTTCTGTTTTGCCTCCTTCATGCGTTCAGGATCGTTTAAAAACTGGTCCCGCATGGCCTTGCGCAAATCCTCCTGCGGTACCTTCGACAAGTCTAAATTCCCGGAAGCTGCCTTAGTCGCCTGTGGTTTATCCACCACGGTCTTTGGGGAACGGACTTCTGCCAATTTCGCCTGCAACTTCTTGCTCTCCTGCTCCCATCCTTCACGCTCTTTTGCAAATTCCGCAAGCAGCTTGGTCTTGTCACCCTTCAGTCTGTCACGCTCCTTGGTCAATGAATCAACGACCCCTTTCAACCTTTCCAGTTCGGGATCAGGCCTCTTTGGCATCAATGCGAATCCCACCGCCAAAATCGTCGTGAGAAGTAAAACCACCATCCCTGTCTTGTAGATACTGTTCATCTTCTTGTCCTCCTGCTTGATAGTTTGATTCATCGTCAGAACAACATACGTACGGCTTAATACCGAGTTGCGACCAGATGGACTCGATGACTGTTGCCGTTACAGCTTATCTTGTTGACTTATCCTCGATTCCGTGGCGGCCTTTTTGACCGGCACTTCTTCTTCCATTGTTACTTTTTAAATATATCTCGAAATGGCATTTCTACCATACCGGCGAACCCTTAAAATGTTTTTTCCATTTGCCTGGCGACCATCATCTGTCCTTCCGCCCCTTGCCGTGATTGACAAGTCCTGCGGGAGCTTCCTGATTGTCCTGGTCCTCACGCTTCTCGGCTGGATCCCCGGGATAAATCATTTCCGAAACGGTATCTGCCAATCAAAATACCCTAAGACTTGTATCCCATTGAAATATTTGATCGAGATGATATTGTTGGACATGTGTTATAATTGAAATAATGAAGGGATAATCCATGCTGAAATATCTTCTGCTTGCTGTCCTGATTCTTGCCGCTGTCGGTATTGCCGCCGCCTTCCTCTCAAAAGGCAGGAAGCGCAAATATGTCAAGAGGGATCTGTTTTCTCCGGCGGAACTGAACTTCTACAAGGTGCTGGAACAGGCCGTGGGGAACAAGTTTAAAATCTTCCCGAAGATACGTCTGGCCGACATCGTGAAGGTCGATGGCGGGCTCGACAAGTCCGAGCATCGGTCGGCGTTCAACCGGATACAGAGCAAGCATGTGGATTTCGTCCTGTGCAACCCAGGCGATATGTCTGTCGTCTGCGTGGTCGAACTCGACGACAAGTCACACAATGCCGCCTCCAGAATAGCAAGGGACGAGTTTGTTGATTCCGTCCTAGAGTCCGCAGGAATTCCGATAGCTCACCTTGCCGCCAGGAGGCAGTATTCCACGGATGATATAGACAATGCAATATCATCCTGCATGGAGCCTAAGCCGCAAAAGGAAAATCCTGAAGGGGTGAAACAGAAACAGGCGGAATTTCCAACCTGTTCACAGTGCGGAGCGCCAATGGTTCTTCGGACGGCGCAGAAAGGCGGTCACGCCGGGAAATCCTTCTATGGCTGCTCTACTTATCCAAAGTGCAAGAACACTGTACAGATGCATCAGAATCCGCAATCATAGCAGGAAGAAGTAATGAGGAAATTCAACAAGCCTGACATTGCCGTCATAGTTAAAGTCATAATCTTCGCCATTCTGTTCGTGGCATTCTTCTTCTGGTTCCAGACTCTGCATTTTTCTGGTCCCGGACCGGATGCCTCAATGGATGCAGGTCTGACATTCCTCTTCTGCTACTTCATCCTGTTTGCTGTGTCGGTCGGTATGTCCATCACAAATTTCCGGTCAAGAAAAGAGGTGACGGAAAAGTGGATAAGGTGGCTCGGAATACTGCCCGTATGTCTGACGGTCGGCACACCTATAGTCTGTCTTATAGCCGATGGAATGGTAGGCGCCTTCAATGACAGGCCGCACCTGCTTGTTTATGAGATCAAGTCATCGCAGAGGTTGGAGAACGGGCAAAGAGATCTGACAACATCATCCGGATCATCGGGTGGAATTCTTCCTCAACCACGGCAGGAGGATGGAGCATATTATTATGATTTCACAGATGTTATAAATACCCAACCACAGGACAAGAGAATACTGGAGATTGAGTCTGCCGATTGTACCGCCACTTTCCATTTCGATATCCCATACAGGCCTGAGCCCATGCCTCTCACTGAATGGAAAAGCCCGACAAGCATCAAGTGCGATCTTCCCGGCAGCATTAAACTCGAGATCCGCTACAGGGTCGAGAAGTACGACAGGAGATACTGATGATCCCTGGGATCTTTCTCTTGAGGAAAAAACTTGACGCCCAGGAAAAAAACTGAAGTGTCAATCGCGTGTTCCCGGGCAATGGGCCTCAAAGCGCAGGAATTCCGGCACTTCTCCCAGCCACAATCCCCCTGAATTCCTGGGAATTGCCCGACCTGCGACATACTCCTGAACTCGGGGACGTCCTACTACTTTCTCAGTTCATCGAACCATTTCTTCTGGTCCAAGATTCCGTAGAGGAAAGCTCCGCGGTGGTTGGCCACTTCGCCTGCGAAGACAGCGTTCATGGAGGCGCCGTCCATGGTCTCCTGATACTTCATCGGCAAGGTGGCAATATGGGGGGCGATGACCTCGTCAATCTTTCCGTAGTACAGTCGGGCGGGAGTTTTGGCCCGCCAGCAATAGGCTTCATTCGCCTGTAACTGCCGGAAGAATTGGTTGCCCACGACAGAGCCGCCAGCGATAAACTCCGCCTGCAGCAAATCCCGAGTCTTGAGCGGCAGGAGTTTCGCGGCCTGCGTCCAGGTGATCTTATTCACATATAGATCCCGGGCGGCCTGCCAGTACTGCGGCTTGATCGCTGCCTGCGAGAGGCCCGGCAGGCCGTAGTAATGCTCGTAGGAATTAATCAGCAGGCAGATCACTCCGACCACCCATTGCACATCCAGTTCCGAGGAGACATTCATCAGCCGATTCACAAGGAGGTAGACATCGTTGGGGGTGGCCGCCATCGCGGACGCCTTGACTGGCATGCCAAGGGTTTCCAGTTTCCGCAGAAACACCATCGTGTTATAGGCGCCCTGCGACCAGCCGCTCAGGAAGAGTTCTCCGGTCGGGATTTTGAGGTCGGAGAAAACCGCACGGCAGGCCAGGAGCATATCGAGGCAGGTCTGCGCCGTGGCGTCCTTGATGACAAAGGCGTCGTTTTCGGCCGAGACGCCCTTGCCCAGGTAATCTGCAGCGATGACCACGTAGCCCTGCGCGGCAAAATTGGCGATCATCAGCCTGGTTTCGGCGGATTCATCGGGGAAGGAGGGAACCTCGGTGCGCGAGAAAACCGTCCCGTGCTGGTAGGACACCACCGGCAGGGTTCCTGCAACGTTCTGCGGCACAGCGATGAGCCCGGAGACCGTGACCGGACGGTTGTTCAGTTCGGGGACCACCGTCGTGTAGACCACCCGGTAGAGCGTCACAGCATGCTTCGCCTCGGGAAACGAGATCTTGAAATCGCTGAATTCCGCCAGTTCGCTGGTCAGAATCTTGTTCAGTCGTTCCAAACTGTATTCGCCGGCCGACTGGTATTTCACCCCGCAGCCGATCTCCTCGTATCCCTCCGCCGCTTTAACACCGTTTGCGCCAGCTGAGAAAACCGCAAGCACAAAACACATGACCAACCATACATTTACCCGCAGGTTCCGGATTCTGTTCATGATATACCTCGCTCCTTACGTTGCAGATTGTCAAGCCGTTATATAGCAATAACATTATCTCCGTAATGTGGAAAAACAAGTGTTTCATCCGCCCATTTTCTCGACCATCTTGGTAAGTTTACTGCGCTGTTCATCTGTCATTCCTTCAACCATCTCCCCGAACTGTTCCATGGCTCTGTCCTGTTTTGAAATTACCGACAGGAGCAATTCATCGTCTTTTTTACTCCGGTGTTCCGACCCCCTGACAATTGCCATCAGCTTTTTCTTTGCCGGCACACTGGGGTTCCGGACATCGTTAAGCCAGTTCGACACGGACTGTCCCGAAACTCCGCATTTCTTGGCAAGTTCATTTTGCGACAGCAGGTTTTCTTCGAGAATCACCCGGATGGGGGTTATTGGGATTTCATTTTCAAAGCTGTTTTGCAATCTTGAGGAGCCGCCTGCATTTTTCCTCATTCATGGTGGATATGATCTTCGCCAGTTCGGCCCTATAGTTCTTGGCCGACAGCGAGAACGAACGCAGGATTTCCTTGTTCTCCTCAATCCGCTCCTGCGATTCCGCTATAAGTTTCAACACGCGTCTCTTTGCGGAAACTCCGGGACTGCGGAGATTGTGCAGCCAGGCCGATACCGTCTGCTGGCTTAAACCGCACTTCTCGGCCAGTTCACCCTGCGATATAAGTTTCTCACTGAGCAGGACTCTGATCGCTTTCTTAAAATCTTCGTTGTCTTTTTTTACTGCTGCCATGGATGCACCTGCCTCATGTTGTTTATGGTAAGATAGTATTGGGATGATGGTTTTCAACCCGGAGTAGCATCAATGCATAACACACAGGCATATGGTCTTATATCTTGGATATGGCCTTGACATTTAAAGGGTTCCGCCTATCTTCCTGTCTGTGTTTCAAAGTGCAAAGAACCGAAAATTAATCAAGAGGTGGGAAATGGCGGACATCAAAACAGCATTGAGGGAAATGATCATCAGGTTGGCGAAGCAGGAAGTGAATGCCAAGGTGCGGCCGCTGGAAAAGAGGATAGTTGAATTAAGGGAATGCTGCCGGCTGCAGAAAAAGCTGGTTGCAGAACTGCAGGCAAATGTCTGTGGATGCGCCGCCAGTGTCAAGCCTGAAGAGAAAGTGCCGAAGGTTTCCCCCGAAGACATGGAAAAGGCGAGGCTTACCCCCGCACTGATAACAGCCCTCCGCAAAAGACTGGATCTTAGCGGAAACCAGTTTGCCAGGCTTGTGGGAGCCAACAGGAATACAGTATCCGGCTGGGAATCCGGCAAGTCAAAGCCGCTGGCTGCGTCCAAGGCTAAAATCATCGCGTTAAGAGGGATCAGCAGGACCAAGGCGAAAGAGCTTTTGGGTTAATACCTACCACTTCCCTGTGGCGCTCCAACCGAGATATCGTGTTAAGAGAAATTAGGTCGTCTGCACCGTAAATCTTCACTGAACTATGTCCGTTCAGTGAAGATTTACGAAGGCACTCATTGTTTGACTTCCATAAATTTATCTCAGCTTTTTCCCAATCTTGCCAAGAAATAATCTTCTGGTCATAGTCCGGTTAAAAAAACGTCTTAATTTGATAGCAGGAAAAATGAAAGTTCAACTAAATCCCTCAACATCATTGAATTCGAAGAATGAAAAGAAATTTCTGAACGAATGAGAAAGAAAATAAAGAATAAACGCAAGCGCCCTCTGATTCTCAACATAGAATATGTCCTATTTCTCGCGATGGCTAAAATAATAGACGTTTCATCCTTGAAATTCTGCTACTTCGTCGCGAAAATCACAGGAACCATTATCTACTTCCTGGACATAAAACACAGAAAGAGAACGATCCGGAACATATTGCATGCCGGAATGGCTGAGAACAGGTGCACAGCCGCCCGGCTCGCAAGAAAAAACTTCATCCATTTCGGGATGATTTTCGCCGAAATATTCAAATTCAGATCAATAATAACCCCGCAGAACATCGGGCAGCACGTAAGCGTTTCAGGAAGTGAAAAAGGAATCAGATATGCTTTTGGCGATGAAAAGTCTCCCTCCCGGCAAGTTATCGTTGTCACCGCGCATTTCGGGAACTGGGAAATAGCAGGACCATGCTTTACCTCTCTCTCGAAAAGGCCAATGCTGTCGGTAATGAGGAAGCTGGACAATTACAAGATCGGCAGGCACCTCGAGAAAATGAGAGAGGGCTTCGAACACACTGTCCAGGACAAGAAAGGCGCACTGAAATTACTCCTCAGGGCGATGAAGGCAGGGCAAAATTTATGTGTGGTGTCAGACCAGCATGCGTCCACAGGAGAGGGCTCCGAAACGGTTTTCTTCGGACACCCTGCAAGAAGCCACACATCTCCGGGAGCCCTCTATCTGAGGACAGGCCTTCCCCTTGTAATTGTGGCACTTGTACGTAAAGATGAAAATTTCAACTTCGAATTCATCGTCGAAGATGTAATAGAGCCTCCTACCACTGACGACAGGGAGAATGATATTAAAAATATCACTCAGCTATACACCAGCGCAATAGAAAGAATGATACGGAAATACCCCGAGCAGTGGATATGGGCACACCGCAGATGGCTTGATCTTGACAGAAAGAAAAAGTGAAA
>CAIQLG010000351.1 GCA_903872565.1 uncultured Lentisphaerota bacterium
GCGGATTTCAACATGGATTTTCACCGGAGATACCAGGAGCGCATAGCGGAAGGTAGTTTTAACAGGAAGAAATATCCGGAGGCACGCGAGGCATTCGAGAAACTGGCGGCCACAGCCAAAGACCCCATCGAAAAAACCATGTGGCAGGACAGAATCGCCGCTGCCGTGGGACTCCAGAAGGACAAATTGGAAGAGGGGCTGGCGCTGGCGAAGGCCATCGCCGATAAGCCCTACTCCCTGCATGCCCAAATGGAAATTCTGTTCGCGGCGCGTGACTACAAGGGAATCGTCAGTGGCTTTGGTCAGGAGGACATTGCCGCATGGCCACCGCGCCGACTCGCGATCGTGTCCTATTGGACCAGTAACGGCAGCGCCACTAAGGACGAGGAGGTTCGGTGCATGGCGTTGTACTATCGGGGTTATGCATACTACAAAACGGGTAGCGGCGAGAGTGCCGAGAAAGACCTGGAGAAAGCGGCGGAATTGATCAACACGGATAATCTGAAAGTGGATATCTTGAGCGCTCTGGCCGACCTGGAGGGGCAGCTTCTCAAGAACAGGGAGAAGGCGCTCGCGGTCAATATGAAAATCACATATATACGCGGGGGGTATAGTCCATCCTTCATATTCAGCTTTTTCCACGCCGCAGACTATCTGCGGGAACAGAAGCGGTACGACGATTCGCTTGACGTTCTGAACAGACTGGGTGCGCGCGGCGTCGCTTGGCAGCAGGATAAATATGTCGCCATCGGTAAGACGCTCGTCGAGGCTGGAAGGCTCGAAGAGGCTATCGCCGCCTACCGGCAGAGCTGCGACGATAAATTTAAGGACAACGCCGGCATCAGCGATGCCCGCCTCGCCCTTGGCGACACTCTCGCCAAAGCCGGCAAAATCGAAGAGGCCATCGTCGTCTACAACACGCTCATCGCCTCCGAAAAATGCCGTGCGGACATTAAAGCGAAGGCGAAAACGGCGTTGGAAAAACTTGGGAAGCCGGCGGAGTGATCAAGGTGTCGGCGTCTCGACTTTGGAAAGAATGAGGGTGGATCGGTATCGTATAGTTGTCGTCAGTCAGTTAACACAAGGAGAAGATATGAAAATGATGCAACGGGCAATGTGGGTCGCGGTCATGATGGTGGCAATGGGAGGGTGGACGGAGGAGGTGCGTGGTGACGGAATTGATCGGCCGGCTTCGGCCGACCCCATTCCGCGTTTCACAATCCAGGCGGACACGAACTGCGTGGTGGACAACCTGACCGGGTTGATGTGGGCGCGAAACGCGAACTTGCCGGGCGCCACACAATCCTGGGCTCAGGCCATTGCCTTCTGCAAGAACCTGAACTATGGTGGCCATACCGACTGGCGCCTGCCGACCCTGAGGGAGTTTAACCGTCTCATGGTGACTTTCACCAACACCTCCGTTAGGCTTTCGAACACAGAAGGCACAGCCAAGTGGAAGGAAGGGGATCCGTTCACAAATGTCCGGGTCTCCGACTACTACTGGTTATGCACCACCACGGTCGGCGAGCCAGCTGGCGCCGGGCTCATCAATCTTCAGAGTTGCCTTGGAATAAGTCAGCAAGACGAGACTACGGGCGTGGGCTATGTCTGGCCGGTCCGGGACGTAAAATCGGACGGCTCGTCAGCCGGGGGCGCAGGATTGGGTGTTGGGGGTGAACCCTGTCTGGTCAAAGACGGGAAGCCCGGTGCCGATATTGTCATTGCCGACAAGCCCCTTCGCGCGGTCAAGCTGGCCGCCGTGGAATTGCAAACCTATATCGAGAAAATCAGCGGGGCCCTGTTGCCGATCACGATCACGCCCGGCACGAACGTCGGCGCGCATATCTACGTGGGCCGGAGCGCGCACACGGACAAGCTTAACATCACGGACGACGGACTCCAGGGGGGCGCGTTCCGGATGGTCTCGGGCAAGGATTATCTTGTGCTCCTGGGCCATGACAAGGACTTCACGCCGAACCAATATTGGCCCAAAAATTACGACGACAGACCCCGCGCGCTCAAGGAATGGGACGCGCGCACCGGCGAGCACTGGGAGAATCTAGTGGCTGACCTCGTTCGCAATCCGGCCACCGGCCTGTGGGCGTATGACGAGCGCGGGACGTTGAATGCCGTGTACGAGTTCCTGCGCGGCTTGGGCGTGCGCTGGTACATGCCCGGCGATCTGGGCGAAATCGTTCCCAAATTGAACACCCTTGCGCTGCCCTCCGTGGACAAGACCGTCAAGCCCGATTTTCCGTATCGAAATTTGGGCGCCAATTTTGTTTTTCGGGGCAACTGGGACACCATTATGTATTTGCTGCGCATCGGCGTAGACGCCACTCTGGGAATTCCGGGACCGCATGGGTTGGCCAATGCGCTCTACCGGGCGGAGGTCAAGCAGGCGCATCCGGAGTTCTACGCCAACCATCGGATGCCGGATCTTAAGAACCCTTATAACTGGGTTGCCTGTCTTTCGTCTCAGGAGTTGGTCGATTACACGGTGAAATACGCGCGCACGGTTTTCGATATTTATCCTGACCTGAAGTATCTCTCCATCATGCCGGGCGACGGAGCCTCGGCCATTAGTATGTGCCAGTGCGAGCTGTGTGAAAGCAAAAAAACACCGGACCGAGGAGAAAGGGGCGAGTTATCGGATTATATCTGGGGATTTACCGAGCGTGTGGCCCGGGAGGTGTACAAGACGCACCCGGACCGAAAAATACTCAATGATGCGTATGGCACGCATAAGTTGCCGCCGGAAAAGATTGCCAAGTTCAGTCCCAATGTGATGGTGGGGATTGTCCAGCCCCGTTATGCTTTCAGCGATCCTGAATTGCACGCCCACTGGTTGGATATTCGCAAGGGATATCTGGACAAGGTGGCGCCGGGGAATCTTTTTATTTACTGTCATTACCGGGATAGTTATGCGCAACTGCCGTCCTATTTTCCCCACGCGATTGCCGAAGATCTGCGTTCGTTGAAAGGACTTTCACAAGGCGAATTCATCGAGGAGACCGATGCGGCCGACTTTGACCGCACGAAGCGCTGTGAATTACACGCGCCAGGGTTCAACCATCTGAACTTTTACGTGACGGCGCGTTGTTACTGGGACGCAAATCAGGACATCGAAGCCCTGCTGAACGAGTACTACGAGAAGTTTTATGGACCGGCGGCGAAGGAGATGAAGGCCTTCATCGAATATTCCGAGGCCAACTGGACGAAGATGAACAATGATGCGGTGCCGATCGGCAAGGCGCTCGACCTGCTGATGGACTACTGCCAGGAGTCGATGACGAAGAAGATGGCCAAACTGGCCAAGGGGCGGAACAAGGAGCTGAAATTCACGGCGCAATCCCGCGGCAAGCCCCCGGTCAAA
>CAIQLG010000352.1 GCA_903872565.1 uncultured Lentisphaerota bacterium
CCCTTCTTCCGAAGTTACGGGGCTAATTTGCCGAGTTCCTTAACGAGGTTTATCTCGCGCGCCTTGGTATGTTGGCCGTGTCGCCTCCAACATGGAGGCGGCTACATAAGTTCCGGCGATAGCCGGTTAAGTTCATAGTATAGGAAATTGTATTTTTCGAAGGAATGCCGTATGGCTTGAAACTTGTAGCCACGGCCATGTTGGCCGTGACGCCTCCAACATGGAGGCGGCTACATAAGTCCCGGCGTAGCCGGTTAAGTTCATTCCCCCGATCGGGTTAGCCGGGGAGTATGTCCTTCGGGATGGAAAACCGCATGGTTTTCAGGGGGTCGACTATCTGGCATACCTGTAGATCCCCGGCAAGGCTCATGATTCTTGCGGCCTCGTTTGCCTTCATCATCATGGAATTTGTCAGAAACACATGGGCTTTCCCGAGGACGATCTTTTCGCACTCATCAAGGCTTTTTGCGGAACCAATGAAATAGAAAAACCTGTCCGTTTCCACGCACGGGGTCGGAATTTTACGGGAGGCGACAGCTGCCCTCATCGTTATCGAGCCTGACACTTCAGCTCCGCAGATGCATGACTCTCCGTCGCCCATCAACGCATGGATGTCTCCTGCGGCAAGAAGCGCCCCTTCTACATTGACCGGCAGATATACTGTGCTTCCCGCAGTTATGATCTTGCAATCCATATTGCTGCCATGCTCACCCGGAGTGCCGTTGAGCGTGTCCTCCTCGGTGGCGGTGCCTATCACACCGATCATCGGATTCACACGAATGGAAAGATTTTCACTGATCACCAGTTTCCCTTCTCTGACAGGGAGTATTGTCGTCTCCTGTCCTTCGATGAATTTCCCCAGCGCTCCACTGCCGTGCTCCAGGCTCATGACCGCATAATCCCTGATTTTTATGTCAACTATTTCTATTTCAAGGATGTCCCCTTTGTGAGCCCCTTCTATGAAAACAGGCCCGGTTGCCGGATTTACTGTGTCCCACATTTTTGCCGTGAAGAAATCCTTTTCACTTTTAAGCCTGTTGCTGTAGCAATCCTTTGCATCCAGCCGGAACACTTCGCCCTGCGGTATGGTCATGGCGGGCTTATTCTTGGGAGACATGGAATAGCAGACATGATCTTCTGTCACAACTTTCATAATCAGTTCCTTTCCTTGGTAGCCGTTTACGGGTACGAAACTTGACGCTGGAAATCCGGCCGATGCCTATACGACAGCATCGTTTTTCAGTTGTGTCACAGCAGTTTTAAAAAATCGGGTTATTTTAAAATCGGCCAATGCTGTTTAAGCAGAAGAACCGGAAATTGCATTATTTCTTCTTCGCGAAATGATTGTCCTTTTCCTGTTCCAGCGCAAGTCCTACCTGGCTGAAATCAATCGGTGCATACCCCTTTGCAGTGATGTCATCGCACAGCATGAGCCATTTCAGATGGTCCCATGATCCGTTGTTATTCTTCACGAAATCTGCAAGCATTCCGGACTTGAGCAGCTTCTTGAATTTGTCTTCCGTGGAATTGCAGCATTCTGTCCCGCTACAGCAGCATTTGTCCTCTGATTTTTCCGGAACTTTTTCCTTCACAGATCTCGATTTCACTTCCTTTGACATTGACGACTCCCTTCATTGTTAAACGTTATGCGGTCGATCCAGCCCACTTATTGCAGTGGGTGGTGGCGTAGGCGCAGATCACCCACACAAGTACCAGCGATAAAAGAGCAGAGAAAATATTTCTCGACATTCTTTGCAGGTAATTTACCTCTTTGCGGACTTATTACAACATCATTATAGTTTTTCACTTAAATAAATTCAAATTGCAGGCTGTGTCAGATGTCGCCGTGTGGCATGAACTGACCCGGTGGGCGCTTATAGCATTTTTTGAAGGCGTGGCAGAAGTGGGATGAATCAAAGAAGCCCCATTTTGCGGCGACCTCCTCGATCGTCTTGTCGCCAGCCATGAGATCCTTGGCGGCATTGGCAATCCTCACCTTGTTTGTGAACTGGCCATAGCTGATTCTCATGCTTTCCCTGAAGAGTTCGGAAAATCGGCTGGGACTCAGCGAACATGCATTGGCGGCTTCTCCAATGCTTGGCGGACGCGACTCGGCATTTTGCGCCATGTTCACGGCAGGCCTGATGCGCCAGAAACAGCTGCGGAATTTCAAGGTGCCATCAAGACTTCCTTTTTTACTGATGGATGAAATTGCCTTGAGTATAAGCTGATGGATTGACAGCCATGCTTCAGGCTGCCAGTTCAAAGACCTGCGGGAGCAGGCATGAAAGAGTTTCTTTGCGTCGCGTACTGCGTTCATCCGCTCTCCTTTGCTTTGAGGGCAGTAACGCTTTTCCGGCGGCACTGTGAAAGGCGCGAGCCAGTCGCAGTCGGAGAAATGCCCGCAGTCGCCAAGGTGATCTATCTCCAAATTTATCGCGAGAACGAAGTTGCGATATTTGATCAGCCGGTAGGCATGGGGTTCCCAGCACATGGTCCACCACATCTCCCCGGGGCTGTATATTCTGGAGAACTCGTCCATCACAAGTTCTGCGGCACCGTGGATCACTGTGCATATCTGCAGTGTGTAGTGCATGTCTCCGCGGAATTCCTTTTCTGGAATGGAACTGTATTCCCATGCAATATCGAACGGCTTTAAGACCGATATGCCGGGATGCTGCTGTTTCTCAATCCGGATGGATGACAGTTTGTTCATGGCAGTAAGCTTCTACAATTTCCCCGTTGTTTTTAACAATGAACCCATCTTGCATATGGATTTTCCTTATATTGTAGTGTAAATGGATACGGATTGCAAGATGCAAGTGTTGAACAACAGTGATAAAGAATGGATTAGTGGATTGATGGACACATGGAATTGGAGTAGAAATTAAAAAAGGCATTATCTCTAGAGTCAGAGTGTCATCGTTATTTTTTTAGGAAAACAACAGAAAAAAACATCATATTTTTTAATTATACCTGTTGACATGTTCAAATGCCATATCTATAATAAAGGCAATGAACACGCGCGTGTTCATTGCCTTACAAGGAGACGGACTATGGGAATGACGATGAAGGAAATAGCTGAATTGGCCGGTGTTACACGTTTCGCTGTTTCAGCCGTGCTGGGCAATTCAAAATCTACCCGCGTGTCAGCCAAGACCAGGAAAAAGATACTTCGTCTGGCTGAAAAATATGACTTTGTGCCAAATCTGGCTGCAAGGCAGCTGAATGGCATCTCCAGCAACTTGATAGGATTGATATCAGTGCCAAGTTATCTGGGGCTTTTGTCAGTGGTACAGATGGAAGTCATTACCATTCTCCAGTTGCGCGGTCTTGAGGTTTTGACTGCGTGCCAGGTTTCCAGCAATGACCAGCGAAAGATAATCAATGAGTTCCGGACTCGCCAAGTCAATGGGATTATTGGGTTTTCGTTGGACTCGAAGATTATTCAGCCGAAAAATGACCAGATCCCGATGGTTTATTGTTCCCACAACAACCTTTGCGGTTTTGATGTCGGCTCCGATGTCGGTCTTGGTGGATATCTGGCGGCAAGGCATCTATTGGGGCATGGACGCAGAAAACTGGTCTACATGGCATGGGGGGACACGGGGTCTGACCGCCTGAAATATGAAGGAGTATGCAAGGCTCTCGAAGAAGCTGGCATGAAGGCGGAAAAGGACAACTTCCTGGTCATCAAAAGCGGAAACTCAAAAGAGATTCTCTCCCAGCTGCGGAAACGCCGCGCCGATGCCTTGATCTGCTGCAATGATCATACTGCCGCGGAAATGCTCAATGTCTTCCTGCAGAACGGAATCAAGGTTCCGGACGACTTGGCTGTCACAGGATTTGACGGTTATTTCTTCTGTAATTTTACTCCCGTCTCACTGGCCACCGTGATCCAGCCTGTAGGTGAAATGGCGCAACGTGCGGTTGAACTGCTGGTCAAACGCATGGATGCCAGGCAGTCGCATGAGGAATTCAGCAGCATCAAACTGCCGCCGTCCTTTCGTCCGGGTGGCAGCTGCGGCTGCCCTCTACCTCGGAAAAACATGATTTCAGGACATCCTTTCATTCTTCTGGACGATATTGTATAAAGTCTAGCCCTTGAAAGTTAATTTTAATCTAGGAGGGAAAAATTGGAGTGAGCCAAAAAAGGACAAGAGAGCAACTGAAAGCGAAAGATAATACTAATCGCAAGTTTCCTTTTGCCCGGCGATTTACGGCGACCCAGCTCGATGAGCCACACAACATGGCGTACACCATTCTGGAGGGGCG
>CAIQLG010000353.1 GCA_903872565.1 uncultured Lentisphaerota bacterium
AAGGTTGTGGTGTTCGAGGCGGCATCTGTGACTGACTGTACTTTTCCCTTTTTCCCCGCGCCGGAGGAATAGTAGGCAGTCGTTGACTGCCCGGTTCTGGGGTCTGTCACGCCGGTCTGGCGGCCGAGGCCGTCGTAGGAATAGGAATAGGACAAAGAGGACGAAGTTGTCTGGGAGGTGACGAGGCCGTTTACTTTTACGGTTACCGAGTTGGTGGAGCTCTCTGGCGTGTCGGTGGTCTGGGTGACTGTCTTGTTGGACCTGTTGAGGGTTGTGGTGGAAACGGTCTCATTCCCGGCGATGTCCGTGGATTTAACAACGGAGATGGTGCCGGAAGCCAGGCCGGTGAGCTGGGTCTTGGAGACTGATGTGATGGTTGCGGTGCCAGAATTGTCTGTGGCGTACACACGCTGTGTGTTTACCTGCTCTTTACCCGTCCGTCAACTTCAGGGCAGAGTTGCCCAGATGTTGGCATGCTGGCGACGTGTCCCAGAAAGTCGGGACAAGTCTGTCGTTCTGAATCCCAGGTGGTGCCATCAGCAAAATACGTTCCGTCCGGAGCAGAGGGGAAAGGAGGGATTTTCATTATTTCCTATTCCCCAGTATTTTTCTATTGAATCTTCATTCCTCCCGGCCTATTGTTCTCCATGGTAAAAATTTAAATTCCTGTCAGGAGGATGCGCAGCATGAATTTCACCAAACGTACGGTTGTACTGCTGGGACTGTTGCTCGCATGCGCGGTTCCGACCCCGGTCCCGGCGCAGACGGTTAAAGACGACGGCACAACGCTCAAGCAGATCATCATCTATGGCCGCCACAGCATACGCGCGCCCCTTAAAACCCCGGACGAACTGGCCGTCTTCGCAGTCGACCGCTACCCCGACTTCGATGTTTCTCCGGCCGATCTGACCCCGCACGGACGGCAGGCTGAATTCCTCCTTGGCGCCTATTTCCACGACTATCTACTCCACGAGGGGCTCCTGACGGGCGACGCTCAAGCGGATTCGGCGCGGTCGTATTTCCGCGCCAACTCCATCGAGCGCTCCCACGTCACCGCCGAGGAGTTTTGGAGAGGCGTGATGCAGGACGCGACGGATCCGGTGGTGCACTCTTTCCCAATTAACCCTTACCAGCCGGATCCGGTCTTCGACCCCATTGCGGCGAAGGTGGTGACCGTCGACACTGGCCGCGCCATGACCGAGGCTCAGGGGATTTTCAACAATGGAGACGCCCTGATGTCCGCATACAGCGGCGAGTATTCACTCATCCATGACGTGCTCTGGGATTATAAGCCCATGCCAGACAGCCAGGGCAAGATTGATGTGACCGCCTTGCCAATCACGCTCACCGCCAACACGTCGTCGGATGTGAAGACAGGAAACATCATTGATGTTGGCGGACTCGAGTTGGTCGGTGGTGGCTGCGATCCGTTCATCATGCAATACGCGGATGGCCTCCCGACGGAGAAAGTGGGCTGGGGGCGGTTTTCGTTGGACACTCTTTCCCAGCAGTCCCGTATCGTGGGTCTTGGCTTCGAAATTGAAGTCCGTTCGCCCTACCTCTGCCAGCTGCAAAGCTCAAACGCTGGCTCGCACGTGCTTAAAACCCTGAAAGCCGCCACGTCCGGCGGGAAGGCCTGCGGAACGTTCGGAGACGGCAAGGCGCGGTTGAATGTGATCATCAGCTCCGACACCTATGTGGCTGGATTGGCGGCCCTTCTCCACCTGCACTGGCAACTGCCCGGCTATCAGCCGGACTTCTGCTCTCCGGGTGGCGCCCTCGTCTTTGAGCTGCGGCAGTCGCGGGAAACGAAAAAGTATCTTGTCCGCGTCTTCTATACCTCGCAGACCTTAGACCAACTGCGCAATCTGACGGCGATGACGATTGATGACCCAAGGTACCTAAAATCCCTACAGTTTAATAACCATGCTGATTTATTCAGGATTGATGGGGAAATTAAGAGCGGCAAGGATTTCGCGTTGCTTCTTTGAGATTTCGCCAAGGACTGAAGTGCCATCTTCCGAGT
>CAIQLG010000354.1 GCA_903872565.1 uncultured Lentisphaerota bacterium
CTTCTGGCTTACAGGACTGATATATTGGCAGTAGGCTCTGGGAGTCTTTGCGAAATCCACAAGTCCCATCACATAATATATATCGAGGGTGTAAATCTTTCCGAACGCCATGTCGTCAAAGTCCGGATTTGTGCTGAAGACCGCGGTCACCGTGGAATCGCCGGAAGCTGCTACGGATGTCGTAGCGTCGAGCGGGTTCTGGATGACCGCGTTCTCATTGCTGGATGTCCATCTTTCAAAATAATGTCCGTCTGACGGGACGGCTTCTATCTGAATATTTTTGCCAACCGCTACGGTGTGATTGCCAATTCCGGGATTAACCGAGCCGCTGTAACTGCTTGGATAGACGGACATCGTCAGCGTGGCAGTGTTGGTGATCTGTGCGAAATTCGCAGTCACAGTCGCATCGGCAGAAAGAACGACAGAAGTTTTATCATTGTAGGCATCCACTGTCACGGCGCCTCCGGCGGATGTCCATTTTTCAAAGAAGTATCCACTGGCCGGAACCGCCTCAATCTGGGTATGGGCGCCGCAGGGAACAGCATGTGTCCCAACACCAGGATTCGTTGAGCCGGAATTGTCAGGAGCGACAGCCAGCGTAAGCGTCGCAGTGGTAAGAATCGGTGCGAAATTCGCAGTGACAGTGTCATCGTCGGAGATGACGACGGAAGTCGTGTCATCATAAGGATCCCTGATGTCGGCATCTCCTGCGGCTGTCCATTTGTCAAAGAAGAACCCGTCTGCTGGAATCGCCTGGATCCCAATGTGTTCGCCGACATTCACCGTGATGGCGCCCGTTGACGGATTTGTCGAGCCGGAATTTTCCGGGGTGACTGCCAGCGTGAGAGTCGCTGTTGTGATGATTGGCAAGAAATTTGCAGTTACTGTGGTATTGCCATTCAACGACACGGCTGTCTCCATGGAAAACATATCTATGATTTCGGCGTCTCCTTCGATGGTCCAGTTGACAAAGAACCAGTCTTCCGCGGGAACCGCCTCAATATTGGTCCAGGCGCCGGCGGGCACGACATGATCGCCCACGCCGGGATTGGTGGTGGATTCGGAAAAATCCGGTCCGTCCACAGCCATCGTTAGCGTGACGGTATTTACGATTTTTGCGAAATTCGCAGTGACGGTGGCGTCGCCCGAGAGGACGACCAAGGTGTTTTCATTATAAAGCTCATCAATTATCGCGGAGCCTGTGGCTGTCCAATTTACAAAAAAATAGCCATCTGCCGGAACCGCCTCGATCTCGGTGTGGGCGCCGACGGGGACGGTATGTGCACCTGCCGCGGGATTTGTCGTGCCGGAATTTTCTGGCGACACAGCCATCGTAAGAGAGGCGGTCTTGTCCATCTTTTTGAAATTAGCTATGATGTTAACATTACTTTGAACGACAGCTTGAGTATTGAAGTCAAAGACATTGTTGATTCTCACATAGTCGTAATCACTTGAAGTCCATTTTTCAAAGTAGTATCCGTCTGCCGGAATTGCCTCGATCTCGACATTGCTTCCGCCAGGGATGGTGTGTGTTCCAATTAATGGACTGGTGAAACCTGAATCTGCCGGTGAAGCTTTCATTCCAAGTTGAACCTCCTTCTTTACTGGACCAAACCAGGCGAGTATTTCAGCATCGCCCGTCAGTACCACTGTGGTCTCATGCTGATGAATGTCCTTAATCGTTGCCTGGCCTTTATCGACAGTCCATTTACTGAAATAACGACCGGCAGCAGGAGTCGCATCTATGTTTATTGGAATATTGTATCCGACTTCATGTCCTTTCGGATCCGCGTCGGGAGTGACAGTTCCGGAGCTGTCTCCATACTGGATCAACATTTTTAAATTCACGGTTAGCGGCGGGCCTTTGTATACGAAGACGGCGGTGATGGTCGCGCCACCGGCAAGCCTGACTTCGTTTACATCTGAGCTTGTATGGGCCTTTAGTTCAGCATTGCCGACGATGCTCCATTCATTGAAAATATAGCACGGATCCGCCGATCTGGCGTTAATATAAGTCCATTGGTCTTTTTGGACAGGAGTAATGCCGACAGAGGGGTATGCTATTCCCTTGTTCTCCGGAGAAACGGCGATTGTCAGAAGAGGCCCGGTCTCCGTGGAGGTGAAATTGCAGTCTGCTATATATTCTCCGGGCACGGTTACTTCACGGTTTGGCGGCTCGAAAGAGTAGCCGGGACAGGTCGGCGTGACCGTATATGTTCCGGCGACAAGGTCACCAAGAGAGTATGGTCCTTCAGCGTCTGTCGGGACCGCCGAGGTGTCGGTGCCGGTCAGGGACATTGTCGTGCCTTGGCTGGATGCAGGCCCGCTGACAATTCCCCTGATTGCGTATGGGCCGGAATCGCCCGCTACAGCGTAAGCGGCACTGGTGTTGACTTCGGCCGAGAAATACCTGATCCGCATGTAGCCGTTGTCGCCCCATCCAGCTCCATAGTTGTTTCGGAGTATCCAGCAGCCTCCGCCACCTTCCGGCGGATTGTCGTCCCAGCCAATCAGCGATACGCCATGGTTCAAGGTACTATCATAATATGGATATTTGTCCGGGACAGTATATGTATCCTCATAGACGCCGGATTTATATGCCTGCCAGGCGAGGCACCATTTAATGCTGACTGAGACACCTCCGTAGGCGGCTATGGCTTCTTTGATCTGATCCGTGGTGTCGGCATAATTGGCCGGATAAACCCTATTCCAGTTCTTTATAGTCATCCTGGGAAAGGTCTTAGCCTTCTCTATTATGTCGGGGCTTGGAGGGTCATAGCTGTCAACGAAGGGGAAGTCGGACTCCATGCACGCACCTTCAAAACCCATGGCACCGTCTGTACCACCGGTTTTCATCAGCGAATAATAATAGGGTAGATCCGGGTTGTGGCCACCTAACCCATATTTGTAATAAGGTCCCAGCACCCATAGCATATACATCGTGGAGAGGCTGACGCAGTTTTGGTCATAGAGGCCATTTTTAACGTTGACTGAAAATGATGCGGAATCGCAGCAGGCGAAGGTGACGCATGCGCAGGTATGTCCTTGGTTGCGGAGCGGGCCGATGTAGCTGTGGCCGTCAACGTTGCGCCAGTCAAGTGCCGCCGGCAGGGAGCTCTTGGTCGACTTGAGAATAATGTCCGTGTTAGGGACCGAGATATTATTCCCGGGTTTCGAAATGCGGCGGGGCCTGAACATTTTTGCTCTTTCCTCTGGCGACAGTTCGAAGACCCAGTTGTGTTCGACTGTGAACTTGTAGCCGTTGTGCTTGATTTTCGCCCGGATTTCCTCGAGAGTGTCATTGTCCCCGAATGGGATCTTGTCCTGTGCTGCAGCATTGATTCCCGTCAGACAGAACATTGACAGCGTAAGCGCGGCGAAAAACAGATGCTTTCCAGAAGTTAAACTGGCGACTGTTGACTTTTTCCGATTACACATAAGGTACCTTCAACTATAATTTAGAATCAATCTTTATTGTTACATCAGTTGTAGCCACGACCGTGTCGGCCGTGAACGCCCCCGGCACGGGGGCGGCTACAGTAAAATTTAAAATAAAAACTCCGATATATTGTTGTAAACCTATTTTGGGAACGCCAATATGGAAATTCCCGGGGCATTGTTCAACATCAGATATCCTGTCGGAACTGCATCTCCAAGCTTCGGATAGAGGGCGGTAACGACGCTTCCTCCCACCGGAAGCCCAAGTGCTGATTCAGGATTATCATCAACTAGTATCTTCATACAGCTCGAATTCGCCTTGCCGCTGGCATTTTTAAAGATATATGTTTCATTCTTTACTAGCTTGCAGTTGAAGTAGCGGTATGTCTCTTTCCCTCCGGAGGAAACGATCTTACATTCAACATAAATCTTTGGAGCCTTCGCTCCAAAAAACATTCCGGTGATTTTGAACTTGTCTCCCTCCGCGGCATAAACACCATTGATGCCGGATATCGAAGGGCAGGCAAGGGCTGTTATCCTGTCCTGTATGTACAAAGTATCCTTGCCGAACTGGGGGCTTCTGATCATCATCCAGTCCATGAATAAATTGGATATCGGATTCAGAATCAGCTTACCGCTTACAGAATATCCTCTCTGCCAATACAGGAAACGTTTGTAGAGGAGTATTTTCTTTTTCCATTCCGTTGATATGGTGGTCGGATACGACTTCTTGTTTATCTTGGTCAAATTCCTCACGGAAGCCTTCTTCCCGGCCTTTCCACTCACCGGATCAGTATATACTCCCCAGATTGAAGGTCTCTTGGTGAAGTCATGGAACTGTGGATTAACCTCGGAAATGGAATAGGAGAGCATCGAACCTGTCGAGACAAAATCAACGGGGTAATATGTGAATAGAGCCGTCACGGTGGCATCTCCGTAGAGTATCGCCGACGAAGATGGGCTGAACGGATCCATCACAACCGCATTTTTCGATGGAATCCAGCAGGCAAAAAACTGGCCAGTCGCAGGATACGCCTCTATTTGAACCGGAGAAAGAGAAAATGCGGTGTGAGTTCCAATGATCGGCGAGGTCTCGCCTCCGTCTTCCGGTGAAACAGCCATTGTCAGAGTGACTTCGCTGGTCTCGTTTATGAAAATTGCCGTAACCATCCCATCCGCTGAAAGCCTGACGGTTGTCTGCGGCGAATAGGAGTTCTTAATCTGCACGGAGTAACTGGCAAGCCAGCAGTAGAAAAGATAGCCATCCGCAGGTTCCGCCTCAATGTCGATGCCTTCTCCCGCCGCGACAGCATGAGTTCCTACTCCCGGATTGGTCGAGCCCCAGCCTTCAGGCAAAACCGCCATGGCCAAATTGCAGGTCGAACCCGTCTTGACGAAATGCGCCGTTATCGCAGCATCTCCGGAAAGATCTACAAAAGTTTTGGTGGAACTGGACTTGTTGATGGAACCCTTTCCCATTATTGACCAATTGTTAAAGGAATAGCCTTCCGCAAAGGCGGCCTCAATCTGGCAGTTTTTCCCGACAGGTAATATATGAATTCCAACATTGGGATTCGTCGTTCCGGAATCTTCCGGCGTAATCACCATTGAAAGTTCCGCAGTACCGATCCAGCTTGCGAAATTCGCAGTTACAGTCGCATCTCCCGAAAGAACAACGGTCGTCTTTTCGTCCAGTATTTCAGTGACAGTTCCCTGGCCTGTAGTCACCCATCCTACAAAAAAATAGTCCTTGTCAGGAATCGCCTCTATCTCCACCGCCTTGCCCACGGGCACAAGGTGTTCACCGATTCCAGGATTCGTAGAGCCTCCGCCCTCGGCGCTCACAGCCATCGTCAATGTGGCGATGTCTACAATTTTCGCGAAATTAGCGGTGACAGTGCCATCTCCGGAGAGTTTTACCCTTGTCGCCGCCAGCGTGGGGTCCACGACTTCCACCTTGCCGGAAATAGTCCATTCATCAAAAAAATATCCGTCAGATGCTATGGCCTGGATCTCTACGCCATCACCCACCGCCACCGTATGTGCTCCCGGATTAGGATTGGTCGTTCCAGAATCTTCAGGCGAAACCGCCATGGTGAGTGCCGCAGTGGTCACTATTATTGCGAAATTCGCAGTCACTGTTGCCTCACTTGTAAGAACAACCGAGCTTTTTTCCGATGAGGGATCATCTATTTCCGCGTCACCTGAGCAAGTCCATTTGTCGAAGAAATATCCATCCGCCGGCAAAGCCTCAATTTCTATGCTGTCCCCGATTGCAACAGTGTGATCTCCAATTCCGGGATCGGTGGAGCCTCCACCACTTGGAGATGTGGACATCGTGAGAGTAGCTGTCCGGACTATCTTTTCAAATTTCGCCGTGACCGTGGCATTCTCGGAAAGGATGACAGCGCTTTTTTCAGATGAGGTGTCTTTAATCTGGGCGCCTCCCGTGGAATTCCATCTGTAGAAGAAATATCCATCCGCAGGGAAAGCCTGGATCTCGATGGAGTCTCCTACCGCCATCGTGTGTGTACCGATAGTGGGGTTTGTAGTCCCGGAAAGATCCGGAGAAACCTCCATCGTGAGTGTAGCCGTGGTCACAACTTTTGCGAAATTCGCAGTGATGACCGCATCAGAGGAAAGAATCGCCTTTGTCTTGTCCGCGGTCAAATCATCGATATCGGCACCTCCGATGATGGACCATTTGTCGAAGAAATAGCCATCAGCGGGAAATGCCTGTATTTCAATTGAGTCTCCGACCGCGACCATATGGGGACCGGTGCCGGGATCTGTGGTTCCAGTATCTTCAGGACTGGCCGCCATCGTGAGAGTCGCAGTCTCCACTATCTGTTTGAAATTTGCGGTGACAGCGGCATTGCCCGAAAGAACAACTGAAGTTTTGTCCGACGACGGATCTTCGATGTCGGCGGCACCCGCAGAAGTCCATCCCGAAAAGAAATAATTATCCGCCGGTATCGCCTGAATTTCAATGGTGTCTCCTACTGCGACCGCATGGTCGCCTGTTCCAGGATTGGTGGATCCAGAGTCACTCGGGCTGACCACCATCGTGAGAGTTGCAATTTTTACGACTTTTGCGAAATTCGCGGTAATTGTCGCGTCGGCTGAAAGTGTTGCCGTGGTTTTCTGGCAAAGATGATTTTCAATTGTGGCAGCTTCCGTGCCGGACCATTTTGAGAAATAATAGCCATCATTCGGAACAGCCTCGATGTCAATTGTATCTCCCACTGCGACAGTATGCCCGCCAAGGCCGGGATCGGTTGAGCCCGAGTTTTCTGGCGAAGCCGTCATCGTGAGTGTGGCCGTAGCCACGACTTTTGAGAACTGGGCTTCGACAATTGCATCCGAAGAGAGCGTTGCTGTTGTCTTTTCCGAAAAAACATCATCAATAACGACGTCGCCAACCGAACTCCATCTGGAAAAGAAATATCCATCTCCGGTGATCGCCTCTATTTCAACCCTGTCTCCGACTGCAACAGTATGCTCTCCTTCGCCCGGATTGGTTGTTCCTGATCCTTTCGGAGAAACCGACATGATAAGTGTGACTGTCCTGACCACCTTTTCAAAGTTTGCGGTCACAGTGGCGTTGTCCGAAAGAACAACGGAGGTTTTTTCGGAGAAAGGATCTTTTATTTTTGCGCTCCCGGCAGAGGTCCATCCCGAAAAGAAATAACCATTCGCCGGAATAGCTTCAATTTGAATGGATTCTCCGACAGCCACGGTATGTTCGCCGACTCCCGGATTTGTAGAACCCGAATCGGCCGCGGCCACTGCCATAGTGAGTGTCGCCGTGGTCACCACTTTTGCGAAATTTGCAGTCACAGTGGCATTCCCAATAAGATTTATCTTTGTTTTAATTGCGGAAATGTCCTCGATGTCCGCATTGCCAGAAACTTTCCACCCCGAAAAAAAATATTCCTCGGCCGGGACAGCCTGAATTTCAATCCACTCTCCGATGGGCACCGTATGTTTCCCCTTTCCGGGACTAGTGTAACCGTAACCTTTTGGTTTAGCATTCATCGTCAGCGTGGCCGTCGTCACCACACTTTCAAAATTGGCGGTAACTGTCGCATTGCCTTTGAGCACGACTGTTGTCTCGGCGAGTTCAGTATCTTTAACGGTGGCCTGGCCGCTCACGGACCAGCCACTAAAGAAATAATTCGTGTCAGCTGTCGCAGTTATGGAGATGGGAACTCCGATGGGCACAGTATGATCACCTGCAAGCGGATCAATGCTTCCTCCAGGTGTTGATGCCATTGTAAGAGTGGCTGCAATAACTACTTTTGCGAAATTCGCAGTTACAGCCGCATTGTCCAGAAGAGTCGCGGTGGTGGTGGGGTCAAATGGATTTTCTATCTTCGCCATTCCGGAAACAGTCCACGAGACAAAATAATAATCCGCAGCCGGAGTCGCAGTTATTGGGATAGGAATTCCGATGGGCTCAAGATGATCTCCTGCAACCGGATCCGTTGTCCCCGATGCATCCGGTGAAACGGCCATTGCAAGCGTTGCAGGCGTCACGACCATTATGAAATGTGCGGTTACAGTGGCATCGCCTGAAAGAATGACAGTGGTTTCAGGAGAGGTTGGATCGCCTATGACCGCCGCTCCTTTCTCCACATTCCAGAAATGAAAAAGATAACCTAAGGCAGGGGTTGCAGTTATTGCAATGGGATCTCCGGTGTTCACAGCATGATCTCCGGCTATGGGAACGGTGCTTCCCGACGCAACCGGTGAAACAGCCATCGTGAGGGTGACGGATACGGGGACCGCCGCGAAATTCGCAGTCACGGTGGCATCGCCTGTCAGAGTGGTTGTTGTTTCTTCCGATTCTTCATCTTCCACCGTGGCATTTCCGACAATGGTCCAGCTTACAAAATAATAACCATCTGCGGCCATCGCAGTGATGGATGTGGCCTGGCTGATCGGGACGCTGTATGTTCCCACTTCCGGGTCTGTACTTCCAGAGTCCGCCGGAGAGACGGCCATAGTAAGATTCGCCCGAGGAGCCGTCTTTTCAAAAATTGCCGTTATTTTTCCGTTGCCATAGGTGTAGGCGGTCGTCTCGTTGAGGGAAGGATCCCATACCTTTACCACGCCGTCAACCGCCCAGGATGAAAATTTATAACCTTCCGACGGCGAAGCTTTTATGCTGAGAGGAATGCCTATGAGCCATGTTGTTATGCCTGCTCCGGGATGAGTTGTGCCTCCGCCCTCCGGAGACACCGCCATTTCGATGTCTGCAAAGAGTGTTTGCGGATCCGCATTTTTTTCCGCGGATTGTGCGGTAAAAAACGTGGGAATAATTACTGCTAATGTGAAGATGGACTGCAAAAACAAGTTCTGTGTTTTTCTCCTCATGTTGAGGGGCTCCTTAAAATTTTCTTTTTACAGCATGTGGTAAGATTGTTGATATTGGTAATATATAATTTAAAAATATTAATACCAGCCATAAAAATACCATTTGATGACGTTAAGCAGGAAAAATGCCAAAGATTGTTGCAGATATTTCTAGTATTTCCTATATTTCTATCTACAAAGATTTTCCATATCCAATAATATTAATATGGGTAAATATGATTTTATCGCTGATTTTTCGGCGGGATTATATCCTAAAATCCCTACAGTTTAATAACCATGCTGATTTATTCAGGATTGATGGGGAAATTAAGAGCGGCAAGGATTTCGCGTTGCTTCTTTGAGATTTCGCCAAGGACTGAAGTGCCATCTTCCGAGTAGAACCTGCGGAGTC
>CAIQLG010000355.1 GCA_903872565.1 uncultured Lentisphaerota bacterium
CGCCCCTCCAGAATGGTGTACGCCATGTTGTGTGGCTCATCGAGCTGGGTCGCCGTAAATCGCCGGGCAAAAGGAAACTTGCGATTAGTATTATCTTTCGCTTTCAGTTGCTCTCTCGTCCTTTTTTGGCTCACTCCAATTTTTCCCTCCTAGATTAAAATTAACTTTCAAGGGCTAGTATCGTCCAAAAGGATGAAAGGATGTCCTGAAATCATCTTTTTTCGAGGTTCAGGGCAGCCGCAGCTGTCGCCCGGCTGAAAAGACGGCGGCAGTCTGATGCTGCTGAATTCCTCATGCGACCGCCTGGCATCCATGCGTTTGATCAGCAGTTCAACAGCACGTTGCGCCATTTCACCTACAGGTTGGATAACGGTGGCCAGTGAGACGGGAGTAAAATTACAGAAGAAATAACCGTCAAATCCGGTGACAGCCAGGTCGTCTGGAACCTTGATTCCGTTCTGTAGGAAGACCTTGAGCATTTCTGCTGCGACGTAGTCATTGCAGCAGATCAAGGCGTCGGCGCGGCGTTTCCTCAACTGTGAGAAAATCTCTTTCGAGTTTCCGTTTTCGACAACCAGGAAGTTGTCCTTTTCCGCCTTCATGCCAGCTTCTTCGAAAGCCTTGCATACTCCTCCATATTTCAGGAAGTTGGAATTTGTTGCCCCCAGACATAGATATACCAGTTTTTTTCGCCCATGCTCCAGCAGATGCCTTGCCGCCAGATATCCACCAAGGCCGATATCGGAACCGACATCAAAACCGCAACGGTTGTTGTGGGAACAATAAACCATCGGGATCTGATCATTTTTCGCCTGGATAATCTTCGAGCCCAACGCAAACCCGATAATCCCATTGACCCGGCGAGTCCGGAACTCATTGATTATCTTTCGCTGGTCCCTATTGGAAATCATACACGCAGTTAAGACCTCAAGACCGCGCGACTGGAGAATGGTAATGACTTCCGTCTGGGCCAGCGACAAAAGCCCCAGATAACTTGGCACGGATATTAATCCTATCAAATTGCTGGAGACACCTTTCAACTGCCTTGCGGCCAGATTTGGCACAAAGTCATATTTTTCAGCCAGACGAAGTATCTTTTTCCTGGTCTTGGCTGACACGCGAGTACATTTCGAATTGCCTAGGACGGTTGAAACAGCGGGGCGTGAAACGCCAGCCATCTCGGCTATTTTCTTCATTGTCATATTCATGACAGATCCTCTTGGAAATAAAGTGAATACACGAGTATTCAATTCTGTTAAAGTAAAGGATCAACTAAAACATGTCAATAGGTATAATTAAAAAATATGATGTTTTTATTTCATGCGACGTAATAGCTCAGTCGTGTTCGTGGTCGGGGATCAGGACTTCTTCCTGAGAGGCGAAAGGAAAATACGGGACTGCCCCTGAAACAGAAAAGACTGCGCCATTACCTTCTGGAGGTTTATCCTATCGTATTTTTTGTTCCCGGTCTGTCGGCGCCCGGCGTGCCATGGATATGAAATAATCCATGCACTGGGTTACAAACAATCCGTGATTGCGGTCGTAAAGCTGCTTGGCAGCCTCAAGCCGCACGAGCAATTTTTCCAGCGATTCCGTCGTAAACTGGCCGCTGTAGAACCTGAGTAATGTCTCCACCCACAGGGCGCACAAGTCGGCGAATGCTTCTGCGGCCATGAATTGATCCAGAAATGTGACGTATTCATGCTCGTAACCCGGCAAGCGCCGCACGGTCCGCTCAAAGCTTTCTCTCGCCTCCCGGAACATGGCGGCGCCGCGATGCATGCGTTGAATGGCCGCATCCAAGTCGGAGATGAACGGCAGCACCTGGCTGCGGATGTCGCCGCCGCCAGCCTCCATCGCCGCATGGCCGAGTCGGAAATGCTGCCAGTCGTAAAACCACCCGTGATGAAAATAAGTTCCATATTCGCGGCTGCCCGTCCACAGGTCGCCGAAATTGCATGTCAACCGGAAGGCATCCGTCAAGAAACACAGGATCTCTCCCAGTGGTGCTCCGTTTCCCGGCCCCAGCAAGCCATCGCCCCAGATGGCCAGGGTCTCCGTGTGTGGAACCTCCGGCTCCAGCATCGTGCGGGCAAAAACGAACTGGTTGGCCTCCGCGAAACGTGTAAAGCCCTTGAAGTGGGTGATGTTGTTGATCGAGGAAATGCCGCCCCCCACCGGCCAGGTCCAGATGCCGGCAATGCCTTTCGCAATATTTTCCCGGAGGGACTCCTCGTGCACAGCACCAATGTAGAGGGGCAGCGAGCCATGCCCATCGTGTTCGAGTTTGAACTGGTATTCGACGATCTGATTGGGCATGCCGCCAATGCCTGGATGAAACCGATTGGAGACCATGAAGTCGCCCTTCGTGTATTTAAGCACCGGATGCGCCCGCTCATCCTCGATCCCCGCAAACAGTTTCCGGTGCTTCTCGACGTCCACATGAATCAACGCGGATGAGCACTCCCAGGTGCGGTAGTACAGGTTGCGATTGTGCTTTTGGACCACAACCCGGTACATGCAGTCCACGAAGGCTTTCAACCGTTGCAACGGGGATAGGTGTTGGCAGGCCGGGCAGGTATGGTGGAAGAGATCGGTGTGGAAGTAATAACCATCCAGGGGCATAAAGGAATCGGACACCTTGATCATGTACCCGTCAAAATCGGGAAAGACCTCCGACAATTCATCGTATTTTTCCTCAAGATACGTCCACATTTTCTCGTTGCAAGGACAGATATTGCCGAAGAACGCCTTCGTGGGCGGGGTATAGCCGAGTTCCTGACAGTACAACACAAACTTCAGATCGTGCGCGGCTGCGATATCCAGCAAGCGGCGGAAAAGATGCCGATAGACCAGATGCCGCCGGTGGAAATGGCCGCCCGCCGGATAGATTTCCGGATGCTTCGGAAACAACACCAGATAATCCTGGTCATCCAGGACAACGTGCGTGAAGCCCTGCTTGGCCACGAGCTTGACATATTTTTCGAACCGGATGACGGCCATCTCCATTTCCGACTCAAGGACGTCCGGCGAGAGCCGCTCGCGCATCCGGATGTGCCAGGAATGCTCGTGGTATTCCGGCATAGGTAGGAACATGTGCGAATGCATCGGTGCCCACGCCTCCACCAGGCGAAGGGGCAAGGGCGAGGTCACGCGCTTGTCAATAAGGTGCCGTCCGGAACGGACAGAACTTTCGACATCCCCCACGGCGCAGAGGGCATTCCGCAGGCGTGAAGCCCGTACGGCAACGTGATTCCCTCTGACCGTCAGAGCGTAGTCACAGTCTAATTTTCCGTCCAGTTCGACCGTGCCCGTCCAGCCTGCGGGGAGTAGCGCGCACAGTTCGCGCTGACAATCTTCTTTGTTCATATCAGTTCCTTTTTTTTATCTTAGAGTATTGCGAAATTAACAATTGTTGAAAAAGAATTCAGAATTCAGGAGTCAGAATTCAGGAGTCAGAATTCAGTTTGCCTCATATCCCATTTTCAATCGTCCTGCTGCCTCCACCAATCGGCACCAACTCCTGACGACCAGAATGGCGTATATTGTGTAGTATGGCTCATTGAATTTGGTCGCCGTAAATTGGCGTGCATGTCGACATACAGGACATTCGCTCCGCCCAGGTGGTCAAAGCGCATATCGTTGAGGTTTGGCACCAAGCTTATGTCACACAGAAAACCGCCGTACAAGTCTGTAATATATGCAAGCCTGCTGGGCGACGGAAATGTGGGGCCTCTGAGCTGAGGCTTCTGCCCGATATATGCGCTCATTCCAAGGGTGCGGTCGTATCCGGAACCGAAGCGGCTGTCAGTCATCAACACTGCCGGGCATGCATAGTTGCATCGGACACCATTCAATCTCACCGTACCGATGACACCGCTTTTCGACTTTACATAACCAAGTGCAGGCAGGCTGGAATACCACTCGAACCATCGGGTCGCCGGGTCAGAGGTCGGCTGCCAGAGATGGGACGGCAGCCAGCTGTTATAATCCATAGAGTAGAAGGTGCATCCAGATCCGACATTCTTGATATTGTTGATACAACTGATCTGTTTTGCCAAGTCCCTTGCTTTTTTGAGTGCTGGCAGCAGCATCGCCATTAGGATGGAGATGATTGCGATCACCACGAGCAATTCGACCAGGGTGAACTTGATCGAATGTGCTCTCGTCTTCGTTTGAATCGCAATGCGATTATTCATTTTCTCAAATTCCTCCTTTTGCTTTTTTAGATAGTTTTTTTTTCTCCTGAGAATATATGAGATAAACTTATCGCGCGCCATCAGTCAGCATTCCGTTTGTCTCATGTCCCATCGTCAATCGTTCTGCTGCCTCCACCAATCGGCACCAACTCCTGACGACCAGAAGGGCGTATATTGTGTAGTATGGCTCATTGAATTTGGTCGCCGTAAATTGGCGTGCATGTCGACATACATGACATTCGCTCCGCCGAGGTGGTCAAAGCGCATCCAGCCGTTGTCTGGCACCAATTCTATAAAAGACAGGAAACCGCCGTACAAGTCTGTAATATATGCAAGCCTGCTGGGCGATGGAAATGTGGGGCCTCTGAGCTGAGGCTTCGATCCGATAAACGCGCTCATGCCAAGGGTGCGGTCGTATGCGGCACCGAAGCGGCTGTCAGTCATCATCACTGCCGGGCATGCGTAGTTGCATCGGACACCATTCAATCTCACCGTGCCGATGACACCGCTTTTCGATTTTACATAACCAAGTGCAGGCAGACTGGAATACCACTCGAACCATCGGGTCGCCGGGTCAGAGGTCGGCTGCCAAATTGCCGACGGCAGCCAGCTGTTATAATCCATAGAGTAGAAGGTACATCCAGATCCGACATTCTTGATATTGTTGATACAACTGATCTGTTTTGCCAAGTCCCTTGCTTTTTTGAGTGCAGGCAGCAGCATCGCCATTAGGATGGAGATGATTGCAATCACCACGAGCAATTCGATCAGGGTGAACTTGTTCGAATGTGCTCTCGTCTTCGTTTGAATCGCAATGCGATTATTCA
>CAIQLG010000356.1 GCA_903872565.1 uncultured Lentisphaerota bacterium
AAAGATGCTTCGCCTCCTTTTTTTCCGATGGCAGAGCCGTCCTTGGAGTGCGGTGCCCCTGCGCCGCTTTTAATTTGTTTTTTCTGAACTCCAGACAGAAATGCCTGTGCCATTTCAGGAGCTAGGACTTCCGGGGCTATGTACTCGAGCGCCGCGAGAGGCCTGTCGTTCAGTTCGCGTTCGTAGCGGGACAAAACGATGCTCAAATTTCCCCGAAGACCTTCGTCTTTTGTTTTTTTGAGAAGTTTCCTGCACTTTTTGAGATCTTTTTCGGAGAAAATGCGTGACTCGAGTTTTTCTGGAAATCGAAAAGTTTGGACGAATCGGAATCCGATTTGGAAGAAGAAGAACTCTCACAGAGGCACGAAGTAAAAATCTCAGTGAAAATTCGCGTAATTCGCGTGTTTCGCGGGCAGATGATTTTGTTTCCAATTATAGCAGCAATGCGGCGAGACTGAAATAGAATAGAAGGGTGAAAATATCGGTGAACGCGAGAGTAATTGGCCCGGCCGCAATCTTTGGATCAAGTTTGAGTGCGTGAAGAAGCGCCGGAACGCTCAGGCCGAAGAAGCACGCAGCGCACAGAGCCAGGGAAATACTTCCGCCTATTGCGAGCGCTTCGATTCCTACGCCGCGCCACAGCCACACAATCAGTCCGACAACAGTGCCACAGCCGGCGCCGAGGAGCAGTGCCGTGCCAGCCTCTCGCCTGAAAGCGTCAAGATACCAGCCGAATGTTGGCCGCATGATGCGCAATGCCTGAATCGTGATCGTCATGGATTGCACGCCCACGCTCTCGGCCAGTCCCAGAACCATCGTGAGGAAAAATGCCAGCACAATGCTTTTTGCCAGTGTGACCTCGTATGCGCTGGCCAGCAACGCGCAGAAAGTTCCGCTGCCGATGGTCGCCAGGAGCCACGGAAATCGGAAGCGGAACGCCAGCAGCGGGGAAGCTTTACGCACCTGGGAGATACGAAAACCGAGGGACTCAAACAATGCAGCCGTCTGTTCGCGTTCGGCGATATCGAATGCCTCGTTGGTCAATAATCCGATATCCACTACGCCGACAATTCTGCGCTGTTCATCCACCACCGGGAATGCCAGGAACTTGTGCATGACAAATACTTCGCATGCATCCAGCACCGTCGCAGTATGTGGAATTGCCACCACGCGGGTGATCATGATTTCGGACAACGTCCGTTCCAGCGGCGCTGTCAATAATCGGCGGGTGGGGAGGACTCCAGTCAAATGCTTGTCAGCATCAATAACGTAGAAATAGACAATCTTCTCATCGGTGCCCCCTTGCCGAATGGCATCGAGAGCCTGCGGCACGGTGTAATCATGGTGCAACGTTGTGAAATCTTTTCGTGCCACATTCAATATTGGCTGATTCAGATGATCGGATCCATTTGTCATTATACAAGATTCATTGGTTAAACTTTAATTTTCCTGTTGGATATTCCGAGTTCCATATTAGTCGTAGCCACGGCCGTGACGGCCGTGAACGCCCCCAACATGGGGGCGGCTACAGTAAAATTTCCAATAAAAACTGACGTGTTACGAATATTACACGTGGAATTTAAAATTCTATAAATGAAAGATTTGATGCGCTTTATCGCATTAAATCTTTTACACAGGTCTGAAGATGGCGGAGCCTCTGACCATGTCTATGCGCTCGACGGCGAGGTAGATGAAGTCGCCGCATTTGAATTTCCTGTGTCCGGTTTGCGCGGAGAGTTTTCCGGCATCTTTAGTGTATGACTCTCCTGAGAGTTTCTCGACGGGGACGAAGCCGCCGATCCCGATTTCCGGGATGTTGACGACGAGTCCCGCCGTGGAGACCTTCTGTATGATTCCCTCGTAGGATTCCGTTCTGCCGTCGTTGATTATTTTTTTCAGATAGTGGAGTTTCATTCTGTCGTTCGCGGCGAAATAAGCCTGATCATTGTTTTCCTCCTTGGCGGAGCAGTCTGCCGCGAGTTTCGCAAAATCGCCCTTTGAGCGCAATCCCTTTTTGAGGTCCAGGCAGAGAAGCTGCTGATGCACGGCGAGATCAGGATATCGCCTTATCGGGCTTGTGAAATGGGAGTAAAGTCCTTTGCCGAGTCCGAAGTGCTCGGATGGTGTTTCGAGATAGTATGCTCTGGGGAGGGAGCGCAGAAATGCGTCGGTTATGATGGACTTGTAATGGTCGTCCGGCAGGCTTTCTAGGAACTTGTTGCAGGCTCTTCTGCTGGACAAGTCTCCGGTTGAGATCCCGAAGGTTGCATCCAGGAATTCAGAAAACTCGAAGAGCTTGGCCTCGTTGGGTTGTGGATGTACTCGGAAAAGACCTGGCACACTCTTTTGCGAGAGTTCCTTTGCGACCTCGACATTTGCGGCAAGCATACAGTCTTCCACGAGCTGTTCCGCCTCTCTCTGATTTTCGACTCTCATTCCGATTATTTCGGTTTCCGACTTGTCGAATACGACTCTGGCGCTTGTGGTGGCGAGTTCGAGATAGTGCTCGGTTTTTTTGCGGAATTCGCGCATTTTTCTTGTGAGCTGTACGACATGCCCGAGGTTTGTTTTTGTGTCTTCGCTCCATGATCCTGGTGTGGTGCCATCAATGAAGCTCTGCACCTCGTCGAAGGTCAGCCTTGCGCGCACTGTTATTACGGATCTGCATCGCCGTGACTCCTTTACTTCTCCGGTGTCCCTGTCGAAATTTATGAAAATGGTTGAGGCGAAAGATGTCGCCCCCTGGTTCAGGCTTGCGAGGCGCGTGAAGTTTCTCGGAAGCATCGGAAGCGTCATTCCCGGCATATAAGTGGTGAAGGATCTTGAGAAGGCTTTCCTGTCGAATTCGTCGTACGGCCTGATGAATGCGGAAACATCTGCGATATGAACCCCGAGGGTTGCGGTTTTTCCGTGGAGTTCGAGAGAGATGGCGTCGTCGTAATCTTTCGCGTCTATGGGATCGATTGTCGCGATGAAAAGGTGCGTCAAATCTTCTCTTTCGAGATCGAGAGACTTAATTTTGAGGGCTTTTTCCTCTTCCTCCAGGGTATATCTTGGCTGAAGTCCATATTCTGTGGAAATCGCCATCAGGTCGTCCTTTATGCATCCGACTTTTCCTATCACCGACTCAAGTGTGCCAGAAAGTGCTTTCCCGCCTTTTTTGCCGGGTTCCGGCATATTTATGCGTATCCAGTCTCCTTTTTCAGCATCTCCCAGATCGCCCCGCAGGAAAAAGTCTTCAGTCAAGCTGCGTGCAAGAGGGCGCACTCTTTTTCCGGCGAGAAGTTCACCGACAATGGTTTTTCTTTTTCGATCTGTAATGGCTACGATTTTAGCGCCGGGTGTCTTGAATTGTCCTCTGGAGCGGTTTTCCCTCAGAAATTCGACTTTTACGGTGTCGCCGTCTATCGCCTCTCCGATATATCGCTGTGGAACGAAGATCTCGTCTCCGCCTGTTTCGGGTTTCACGAAACCGAATCCTGCCCTTGCGACGCTGAGTGTTCCGGAGATCAGCTTCGTCTGCTTAATCTCCCTAGTTTTGTTCTTTCTAAACTGTTTTTTCCTTTTTGAACCCATAAAAAAATACTTGTTCCTTTGTTTGGTTACTATTAGTTAATTAGGAGGGGTTTGCTGGTGGATATTGAAAAATTCTTATTAAAGAGTATATTGTCATTCCGTTACTATGCATTGGAAATAATGAAATACTATCGTCGAATCATTCTTTTCAGTAATTATGGGTGACGCGTCAGTATTTTGTTGATGGAGGGCCACGCTCCGTCGTGGCCGTAGGCGGACGCGACAGAGCGCGTCCCTCCAAAAAGGTCATTTGCCGGAAAAGACTGACGCATTACAATTGAAGAACAGAGGTAGGGGCGGGCTTTAGCCTGTCCCCATATGGTACACACCGGAAGAGCATACTTACTTTTAGACTTGAGGATAAAACATATGAAAAATTGCGGATTGAATAAAAAGCTGACAGTCAGGCATTTCCTGGCTAAAAAACAGGAACTGGAAAAGATTGTTTCTCTTTCGCTTTACGACGCCCCTACTGCGAAATTCGCAGAAGACTGCGGGGTCGAACTGATCCTTGTTGGCGATTCGCTCGGGAGTTGTGTCCTCGGATACAAGAACACGATTCCGGTGACCATCGAGCAGTCACTCCATCACTGTGGCGCAGTGTCCAGGGGAGCGAAATTCGCATTTCTTGTGGGAGACATGCCTTTTATGACCTACCATCCATCTTTTGAGACGGCGTTGAAAAATGCGGCGAGATATCTGCAGGAGGGCTCTATGGACGGGGTCAAGGTCGAAGGTGGCAGATATGTGGCGGCGACCGTGGAGAAAATGGTTAGGGCAGGGGTGCCGGTAATGGGTCATATTGGGCTTCTTCCACAGAACATTCTTACCGAAGGCGGATATCGTGTCCATGGGAAAAAACAGTCGGAGGCGGACCAGCTCCTCGATGATGCGAAGGCGATCGAGGATGCCGGCGCGTTTTCTGTTGTTCTGGAATGTGTTCCATCCGAGTTGGCTGAAAAGATTTCCAAGTCGCTTTCGATTCCCACGATCGGGATAGGTTCAGGCCCGCACTGCGACGGCCAGATACAGGTTGTGAACGATATTCTCGGGCTTTTTACGGAATTTCTTCCAAGGCATTCGAAGAGATATGCGAATCTCGGGGAGGAAATGAAGAAGGCTTTTGCGGAATACGCCTCGGAGGTCGGCAGCTCCAAGTTCCCGGCAAAGGAAAATTCATTTTGATCAGATTCTTCTAGATAATCTCGGAGGAAGTCTTTCCGCACGAGATTATCTACTGAAAATCACATTTCAAATTTCCCATTTTTCTCAACTTTTTCCTTCTGAGGATCATTGTGTTCCTATCTTCGACGAACCACTCGAGCTCACCTCCTTTTTTCAGCTCTATTGCCACCTTCACTCTCCGGCGTATGCTGTTGTTGATTTTGGTGCTGGGAAGTCGCCCCTTGTCTCGATGTTGAGCGCCAGTAATATTGAGATCATGGCGCAGATGTTTCCGATTGTGAGGCCGATCGGGCCTATGATGTTTCCGGCAAAGCCGTTCTGGAGTGTGAAAAATGCGACGACAACTACTGCTCCGAGGTATACTCCCTGTCCTGATATGACGGACACTGGTTTGCGGTAGAACGCCGCCCATCCTTCGGCGTATGCCCGGAGTGCTACCGTGAGTGGTACGAGAAGGAGGAACAAGGCTGTCCTCTTTATGTGGACAAGATGTTCCGGCGGCAATTTCTGAAGGGAGACGTAGTACCATCCGTTGAGATAGGGGAGGAGGAACAGTAGCGGTATCAGCCCGAGAATAGCTCCGGAGGCGCAGGTAAATATCATAAGTCTTGTATTTCTGCCTCTCTCCTGAGCGAAGGCTATGACCAGCGCCTGGATTCTTGCCGCGCCGAAACAGACAGGGCTTGCGAGTCCGAGCGCGGCATAGTAAACCGGGAGCATTGTTTCCGGCATCGGCGCCCTTGCGGCGAACGCTCCGATCAGATACCCGCTGAATGAGATCAGCACGGATCCTATGGAGAAACTCAGGGAGAAGAACATCATGTCCTTGAGGCTGATCAGTTTCTCTTTTCTGCTGGGAAGTCTTGATATGTATGGTCTTGCATAATGTCTCAGGACGAAAAGTTCAGCGATGATCGGCGTGGCAAGGCAGAAGGCGGCCCAGTAAAGACCGACAAGTCCGATGTTGGCGAAAATGAAAGAGAAAAGGATTGTCAGAGATATCCTTGCTAGTGTCGCGATGTATGCGCGGGCTGTCTGTTTTTCATTGAAGAGAATCACCATGTATGGATTCCTCCAGTTGAATATCAGCGACATCGGTATGACAAGGACAAACGCAGTATATGTCAGGGATTCGAGGCGCGGCGGCAATCCCATCAGTGTCCCGAAAATGAGATGGCCTACCATGGGAATACAACAGAAAAGATGAAGCGTGACAACTGCAACTGTGAAAAAAAAGTTTAGCTCGGTGTATCGCCTGTAGCCTTCGATCGTTCTGACAAAGACCATTCCTGCGGTTATCATTCCGGTGGTTATTGCGAAGATGAGGGATGCGAAGGAGGAACCCTGTGCAAGGGCGGCTATGTTGAATGCGCCTTCCGGGCCTCTCGTGGCCACCATCGCTACAAGCGGATATGTGAGCGACTGCGATATGCTTATCAGTGCGAGCGGCAGGAAGAAGTCCAGCATCTGGCGATACCCGGGCATGCAGTTTTTGTTTGTTCCCGCAATTTCAGCTACCATATTTTCTCCTGCATTCGTGGACTCTCATTTTATCCTTGCGAGAATTTTGGATGCGATCTTTTCGGGAGTCAAATCAAATTTCTTCCGGATTCCTGCGACTGTGCCGTGCGGGATTATTTCATCATTCCATCCGAAATGCATCAGAGTCTTATGCGTCTTGTCTGCGAGAATCTGGTCCACCGCGGCTGCGAGTCCGCCTGAAATGACAGAGTCCTCGATTGTTGCGATTGGCATTGACCTGGCCTGCTCCTCAAGAAGAGAAACATCAAAGGGCTTTATGAACCTAGTGTTCACGACAGTTGTTGAAACATCCTCTTTCTCAAGCAGTTCCGACACAGCTAGAGCAGTAGCGCATTCGCTGCCCAGAGCCCAGATTGCAATGCCGGCGCCCTTTTTGATAACCTCGGCTCTGCCTGTTTCAATATTTACTGTGGTGGAATCAGGAGTATAAGTTCCGCAGGCCGCCCTGGGATATCTTATCGTTACAGGGCAGTTCATGGTGCTGGCCTTGTGGAGCATCGCCCTCAGTTCATCCCCGTTGCGCGGCTGCATCACCACCATGTTGGGGAGGCTCCTGAAAAAGGCGAGATCGTAGATGCCGTGATGCGTCGGGCCGTCGTCAACAGCTCCCGCCCTGTCAAGGCACAAGATGACTGGCAGGTTTTGAAGGCATATGTCGTGAAGGACATAGTCGAGAGCCCTCTGCATGAATGTCGCATACATGGCCACAATCGGTCTGAACCCCTGTGTGGCGAATCCTGCGGCAAAGACAACTGCGTGCTCCTCAGCTATTCCGACATCGAAGAATCTTTTTGGAAAAAGTTCGGCAAATCTCGAAAGTCCTGTACCGGACGACATTGCGGCGGTGATGGCGACAATCTTCCCGTCGTTTTCCGCGAGCTCGCATGCCGTCTCTCCGAAAACGGAGGAAAAAGTGGCCGGTTCCTTTGGATTTATGCTGGCGCCGGTGTCGGGATCAAAGCCGGATAGCCCGTGGAACCGTTCGGGGGAATCTTCCGCGAACTTGTATCCGTGCCCTTTCTCGGTGACAACATGGACGAGGGCCGGCTGGTCGAATCCCTTCACGACTTCCATGATTCTTATGAGTTCCTCGGTGTTGTGGCCGTCAACGGGGCCGATGTATCTCAGCCCGAGTTCCTCGAAAATCACGCCATGCACGAATATGCTCTTCGTCGCCTCTTCGATCCGTTCTACTCTTCTGATTATCTTTTCTCCGAGAACAGGGATTTTTCTGACGAGCTCCCTCATGAAAATCTTGAATTTGTTGTAGCCCTTACCCGTTATGATACGGTTAAGGTATTGTGCCATTGCTCCGACGTTTTTTGAAATTGACATCTTGTTGTCGTTGAGTACTACGATGAAGTCGCGGGTCGTTCCGGACACATTGTTAAGTCCCTCCAGCGTTATTCCGCAGTTGAGTGATCCGTCGCCTACGACCGCAACTATCTTCTCTCTTCCATTCCTCGCATCTCTTGCAGCCGCAAAGCCTAGAGCCGCTGAAATGGCGGTACCGGCATGTCCCGCGCCAAAGCTGTCATATTCGGATTCTTCCCTGGTTAGAAATCCACAGCATCCGTCATCCTGGCGGAGCGTTCTGAAGAACTCCTTTCTGCCGGTCAGCAGTTTGTGTGTGTATCCCTGGTGGCTGACATCCCAGATTATCTTGTCTTCCGGCATATTGAAGGCGGTGTGCAGTGCTATGGTAAGTTCTACAACTCCCATGTTTGGCGCCAGATGCCCGCCGTTTCGGGAGATGACATCGAGCAGTTCTATCCGTATCTCGGATGCCAGCTTCTCCCGTTCCTCGCTGTTGAGTTGTTTCAGATCACGGGGGGATTTTATCTTGTCGAGGATTTTTTTCCGTTCAGAGTTTTTCATTTTGCACAGGCTGTCTGTTTTCTTTTTTGCATTTCTCGAGCCATTCATCTCTCAAGTCCCTGCTGGTTGCAAGGCATTTTTCGAGCCGTTCAAAATCCCCTGACTGTAGAATCGAGGATATTTCGCCAATTTTGTCGCTGAAACACTTCAGTGCCGTGATGACCGCCACCCTGTTCCCTTCGATTATTTCCTTCCACATCTGCGGGTTGGAGGATGCCGTCCTGGTGGTGTCCCTGAATCCGCCTGCGCATCCGTGTTCGCGGAGTCTCCTGAAGCATTTGTCCGTGTCGAGAACTGTACTTGTCAGTGCCGATGACACGACATGCGAGAGATGGCTTGTGAATGCAACTATCTGGTCATGCTGTCTCGGATCCACGCTGACGGTTTTTGCACCGGTCTTTTCCCACATTCTGCGGACAGCCCGCAACGCCTCCTCGGTGTTCCCCTCTTCAGGCGTGATGAAGACAGTGGCTCCCTGATAGAGCGATCCGCGTGCCTCGGCCGCGCCGCTTTTTTCGGAGCCGGCCATCGGATGGCTTCCCACGAATTGCACTCCGTGCTGGTCCAGAGCCTGCACCAGTTTCTTCACTATGAGTCCTTTTACGCTGCCGACATCCGTAACTATGGCCTTTCTTCTCCAGTCTCCTGTGTGTTTCAGGCAGAAGGATACTATTTCCGGGATCGGCAGGCAGACCACCGTTATGTCGGCAACTGCAAGAAGATCCTCTGGCCTGTCGAAAACCTCGTCAACAACCTTGTTGTGGAGCGCATCCTTCCTCGACTCGGGGCGCCTTGACCAACCGGCGCGCCTGTAGTCGGATTTTTTCAGTGCGAGTCCGAGTGAGGAGCCAAGAAGTCCAAGCCCCACTATCCCGACCGTCTTGCGCAGTTTTTTCTTGAGCATGTCTTTTTTCATAATATGGATTTTCAAAAAAAATAATTTATTGGACAATGCCTTGCTTCAGCTCTTTTTCAATCCGAAATCAGAAATATGAAAAAAATCATAATGCGTCAGTTCAATGTTTTTTTGCTTGGGTGGTAGGTCGAGTTTCCGCCTTCGTATAACTACTATCGTTCACCTTTATAATCATCTCCTGATATTACCAGATTTTTGACTTCCACCAATTTATATTCCTCAAGTTTGATTCGGCTTGAAATTTGTAGCCACGGCCATGTTGGCCGTGTCGCCTCCAACATCCGCCTACGCAAAGGAGCTACGGCGAGACATGTGGAGGCGGCTACAAAAGTACCGGCGCAGCCGGTTAAGTTCGGAATTGAATATTTAGAATTGATCATTGAAAATTAATGGTTTCCATGTTTCTGGTTGAAAAGTTTCAGTCTCTCGTCAAGGGTTGCGAAGAGTTCGGTGCCGATCTGTGAGACGCATGCCCTGAGCCCTTCGCTGTGATCGCTGCCTGTTATTTCGAGGGAGATGGAGCCGATGCCGTAGCATAGAAGTTCTTTGAGAAGCTCGCCTCCGCCAAAGCCAGGGCGGCTGATCGTGAAATAAAATCCGTCCGCGAGCGGTTTGTCCTCATCCTTGTCATACACAAGTTCAAACCCGTTCGAGAGGAAGATCTTCTTTACTGCCGCAGCCCTTTTCCCATATTCCTTGACCGCCTCCATGAAATTGTATTTGCCATCGTTTGTCTCCTTGAGAAGCGCTGCCAGGGCAAACTGCGCGGAATGCGCCGTTCCCGCCGAAAGCGAATAAAGCGACCCGTAGATGAGGGTATGTCCGAATTTTTCCGAAGAGAAATAGATTTTCAAGTCGGGAAAACTCCGGTCGAAAAGCTTGTCCGAAATTATGATGCAGGCGATTCTTTGCCCCGCATAGCTGAAAGCCTTTGAACTCGAGACGAGAAGGACGTAATTGTCTGTGAATTTTGCAACGGTCGGCTGATACGGCGGCACTCCGGGTTTTGAGTAGTCTTCGCGGAAGTCCATGCCGAAATACGCGAGGTCTTCTATGACCACCGCATCAAATTCGGTCGCGAGCCTTCCTATGATCTCGAGTTCCCGTCTCGTAAGGCAAATCCACGAAGGATTGTTTGGGCTCGAATAAACGATGCTCGAGACATCGCCCTTGGCGAGCTCTTCCCTGAGTTTCGTTTCAAGGCGCTCTCCGCGCCATTCATACACATCGAAGCTGCGGAACTTGAGTCCCGTCACTCTGTGCTGCTGTTTCTGCACCGGGAATCCCGGATCAATGAAAAGAGTGAAGTCCTTTTTCCTATCTCTCCTGCAACTGACAAGGAACGTTGCGAAGGCTCCCTGCATGGAACCGACACAGGGGATGCAGCAGCGAGGATGAGTTTTCACCTCCAGGAAAAGTTCCGCGAATTTCGCAATTTCCTCCTTGAGCTGGGGGATTCCCTCGATACTGGGGTATATGGATGCGACACCGTTCCTGAGCGCCTTTATTTCGGCCTCGACTCCGATTTCCGCCGCCGGCAGGCCTGGAACTCCCATTTCCATGCGGATGAATTTCACTCCGGTCTCGCTCTCGAGATGGTTCGCTATCCGCACTATTTCGCGAATGCTTGCCCTTCCCGCGCTCTTTATTCCCATCTCCTCGAATTTGCCGTCAATTACATTCCTGGGTATCGGTAGTTTTTCTTTCATAATTTTGCGTTTCCTGCTTTTTCATGTAGCACACCAGTAATCCGTCATCCCGCAGGATGGCTATCTTTTAAAGTATATCTCCGCTTCTCGGATAGCTTCCCAGTATTTTGACGAACTTGCACATTCCTTCGATCTTCGAGATGGCCCGGGAGATCTTCTCGTCGCTTATGTGGCCGAGAAGATCCACGAAGAAGAAATATTCCCAGTTCTTCTTCTTCGACGGGCGGCTCTCTATCATTGTGAGCGTGATATTCTCATCTTTGAAGGGCAGGAGCGAGTCGTAAAGTGCTCCCACACGGTCTTTTATGGCGTAGCAGATGGAAGTTTTGTCGTCTCCGGTCGGCTTCGGCTCCTGCTTGCTGATCACCATGAACCTGGTGGTGTTATCTATATTGTCCTCGATGTTTCCCGCAATTATCTTGAGTCCATAGATCTCGGCTGCGAGCGAGCTTGCGATTGCTGCGCTGCCCTTCTCCTTCTTCGCCCTTTCCGATGCCCTGGCGGAACTTGACACCTCTATGGTCTCGACATTGCCCATGTTCTCCTGGAGCCAGCGGCGGCATTGGCCCAGAACCTGGGCATGGCTGTAAATCCTTTTTATTTCCTTCCCCTTGCAGGATGCGATCAGATTATGGTGTATCCTCATGTTGATCTCCGCGCAGATCTTTGCGCTGGAGTTTATGAACATGTCGAGTGTGTGGTTCACCGCACCCTCTGTCGAATTTTCTATTGGGACCACCCCGTAGTCGAGCCTTTCGGTCTCCACATCGTTGAAAACATCCGAAATGGTGTCTTTCGGCGTGTAGCTCGCGCAATGGCCGAATTTTGCGAGTGACGCAAGATGCGTGAAAGAAGCCTCCTGTCCGAAATACGCGATCTCAAGCGGTTTCTCGAGAGCGATCGCGCCCGACATTATCTCGCAGTATATCGCCCTGAGAGCTTTTGTGGTCAATGGCCCCTTGTTCAGCTTTTCGAGCCTCTTCATGACGCTTTTCTCTCTTTCCGGAACATAGATTTCGTGTGATTTCGACTGCTTCCATTCGCCGATCTTCTTTACAAGTTCATAACGTTGATTGATGAGGGTCACAATTTTCTCGTCAATCTCGTCTATCCCCTTCCTGATACTGGCAATATCCATAAAAGACCTCCATTCGTATAAACATTCACCAACAAAACAATGAGATTCAATTCGGGTAAAATACTTTGTAGTGTTTAGATTGCAAGGGGCTTGATGAACATCGAAGATTCAAGGCAGTGCGTCAGTCTTATGGTTGTCCGCCGTCAACAAATTCTTGAGTTTAATCATATCTTGTTCTTTGCCTCAGATTCAGGTCTTGATCACTTCGTAGGCTTTCCAAGTTTCTCCAGTTCCTTTTTCGCCTTCGCCTTATCGGCAGAGTTGGATTTCTCGGAGGCGATGATCTTATTGTAGGCGGCGATGCGGGCCTGCCACATGTTTTTTTCGATGGGGTCTCTGGCTGTGGCCGCCAGTTTCTCGAAGGCCTCGCGAGCCTCCGGATATTTCTTCCAGCTAAAACTCGATTCCGCCGCGCGCTCCTGGTGTCTCCGGAGGAAATCCACGTTGAAATCCTCGGAAAAGGCAAACGACGCCCAAAGCAGAATGAACGCCGGCACGCTTCGCTTCATCAGCGACCGAATCAAGACCCGTTTCAAATAATCGATGTTTTGAGCACGCATCCGCGCCTCCCTGTTTCGTGTTGTTTCGGAATTGTAAATGCCATTCTGAGGCGCTTGCAAAAGTACTGCAAGCGCCCCGGATGGTATCTATTTCTTCTTCTTGGAATCCGGATCGAGACCGGGCCTCAGTTCCCTGAGTAAGTAGTGAGTGTAAAAATAATTTCCTTTGACGATCAGTTCGATCTCTTTCCAGAGCGCGCTTACCCGGTCGGCCGCTTCCTTGTCCTCGCCCTTGCTGTTGTTATACCGGGCCATCAAATCCAGAACCTCGTTCATCTTCCGCGTGAACTCCAGCCCGACGCGCACAAACGCAATCCGCCGGCGGTAGATATCCGGGGCCTTCGCCACCACGGCGTCCGCCTCGTCCAACAGGCCGGCGGCCCGCTGGTAAAACGCGGCGTTATAGGCCTGCGGGAAGGTGAGCTTGCCGTCAACCTTCCGGTTGCGCGTCGCCTCCAGCAGCGTCCAGTAGGCCTTTAGTTGCCCGGCCGCCGGCCCGAACCCGCGCCGGTAATAGTCGTCCATGGCCGCGTACCCGTCCTGGTAGGGATTCCAGGCCAGATGCGCCAGCAGGTAGTAGAGCGGCCCCTGCGTCGGCCAGCACTCTTGCATGGTATCGAACAATATGCCGGTACAGTTGTGGTCGGCCACGAAACGAATTGTCTCCATGGCCCGCCCAAAGGGCACGTCGGGCAGCATCAGGTGATAGCCGGCATCGCCTGGAAGATTGGGCCGATAGAATATGTTCGCGCCCATCGCCGCCCAGTCGGCGATCTGTTGCGAGCTCTTTTCGTCATAGATACTTTCGACGTCGTTGTCTCCCGAACCTGCGAACCAATTCGAGGCATGCGCCAGGATCACGTTGTCGTCCGGCTTGTTCTTGAGCGGCGCCGGCGTGGTTGGGCCGTAGCCAAAAATCTTGACGTAATAGTCCTTGCCCGGGTAGCGCTGCCGCAGTTTGCGCGCCAGCGTGTTGGCGAACCTCACGTCCCGGTCGCTCAGGGCGGGGTACTCCTGGCAAAGGCCCTCCCACGTCAGCATACGCTTCTTCGCCTCTGGCACATCCCATGCCCGGCATTTCTCGCAGATGCAAGGTCCACAACTGGCGGCATCATTGGCGGCCGCGTTGAAAAAGGTCCGGGTCGGATCCGCTTCCAGTTGTTTCGCCACGTCGTCCAGCCACTGGTCCCAGACGCCGGGGTTCGACTGGCAGATCTTGGAGTTGCTGAGCGGATAACCGTCGCGGGTGCCGTTGGGCTGGAGGGCGAAATATTCCGGATGCGTCTCGTGGAACCGCCCCCACCAGTCGCCGAACCCGTGACCGCCGACGGCATTGTCAAGCCTATACCCTATGTTTGCCGAGTCAAGCTGCATGCGTTGCAAACGCGCCCAGTCCTGTGCACAGCCGCCCGCTGATCCTGGAGCTGAAAGAGCGAGTATCCCGCAGCGCAGCCGGATCTGGGGATGATAGCGATACTCGAAGGGCGCGAAGGCGATCTTTTCCTTCCGGATGATGTCCTCGCCAATTTCACCCGGCCAAAGCCAGCGCACGTCCAGGTAATCCTGGATGAACGTGTACACTGCATTGACCGTGCCGTATTCCTGCTGCCAGCCATTGACCGAGAAATGCCAGCCTTTCACCACCATATGCTGGGGATCCCAGCGGTCGCGTCCGGCGATCACCAGGTTCTTGCCGTCGCAGGCGATTAAGATTTCTTCCGGATTCTTGAAATCAAAATCCGTTTTGGGGAAGAGTTCCTTCAGCTTCGGCTGGAATCCGACCCAGATGGCTTTTTCCGGCAGGGGATCGGGAAGGCCTTCGATGACCTGCGGCTTCACGCCGCCGACCTTCTCGATATACGCGGCCAACTCGTCGGCCGAGCGCCTGGTGAACGGTGGTGCATCCTTGAACACGATGATCGGCACCAGACTCACCCCTTTATCAACCAGAATCAGCGGAGCCGCCCGGACCTCGGAGTCCTTCTTCTTTGCATCTTCCTGCGGCACAGTGCCTCCGTTGACCACCATGAGCAGTACAGTTCCGACCACACACATCGCCATTCCATTGTAATTTAACATTTGAGTCTCCTTTTTCCTATGTTAGTGCCACTTATAACAGACCGTTCGGTAGACGTTTCACGTACACCTTGACGCTCGACACCTTAAAAGTAGTGTAAAAATAAAAACCCACCCGGTCATAGCCCACGCCCGCGACTGGTTGCTTGTCCGTGTCGCTCAATACTTGTTCGCCGTCGACAAAAAAGCGCAACTGTCCCTTGTCATTTTCCACCAC
>CAIQLG010000357.1 GCA_903872565.1 uncultured Lentisphaerota bacterium
CTGTTATATAATAAGTGCTACATTTGCTGGCTGTTATTATGGCTTTTACCAAGGAACGAATGAGGAGCATATCCAAGGATATGTAACGATTGAGTGACGCAGGAAAAAGGCGGAAGAGCGCCAGCCCTCCGGGGCGGGGCGGCAGGCCATCGGATACTGCGTTGTTCCTCATTCACATATTTCAATATACTCATTCGTTTCTCCTTGTCTGCGATGGCCTGGCACTCCCGCCAAATTGTAGCACTTATTATTTAACAGTCCCTTAATACCTTTTTGACAGGATTTGCAGGATTACAAGGATATTTTAAGACAACAAATATTTTTTTGATTCATTCCAATATTTGTAACATGTTTATCCTGTTATCCTGTCTAAAATTTTCATCTGTTCCATTCGAATCCGATGGCATCAAGAAATGCCTTGGCGATAACCGCATGGCCTGTCTGGTTCGGATGAACACGATCCCAGGAGATCGCGGCCGAATGGAAATTCTCAAGAAAAGAGTCGAAAACTGCTTGAGTATCTACAAACAATGTCTTGCGTTTCGAGGCAATTTTTTTCACTACGGCGCCATATTCGTCCATTTTCGAGCGCATTGCATCTTTGCGGTTTGATTCGATGTAATATGGAGTCAATAGAACCATGCCCTTCACCAGGGGAAGAGTCTTCACGACAAGCTTGTCAAGCGTTTTCTCGTATTCGCCAATTGACACGTGCGCTTCCTTCATCAGCGGCAGATCAAACTGGCGCCACACGTCGTTTATTCCAATCATTACGGAAACCCAGTCAGGCTTGAGGTCAACAACATCGCGCTGCCAGCGTTCCTCGAGATTTTTTACGTTATGTCCGCTGGTTCCGACGTTGACTACCCTCAGACGATAGTCCGGATAGACTGCTCCCAGCAATGCCGAAACAATGTTTACATATCCTCTACCTAACGGATCGAACAATCCCTCGGCCACAGGCTGGGTGCGTCCGCAGTCAGTTATCGAATCCCCTATCATCACAATTTTACTGCCAGGCTTGATTTTCATGCTTGTCTATATACCTTCTATTTAAGTAGTTTGTCAATTAGTAGAAGCTATAAGTTTTTGTTAAAAATTCAATCCTTTTTCTTATGAAAATAAAAGTCAATGAAAATTTTCTGGAACTTTCTCCGGAAACGACACTTTTCGGACTGAAAAATCAGGCTAAACCAACTGCGGATGTGCTTGTTTTCAATGGTGCTATACTTTGCGAAGACCGCAAACTTTCGGACGGTGATGAGATTGTTCTAATCAGACGTGGAGAAAAGCCGAGCTCAGGTGAACTTGAATCACTCATGATGGCGAGGCACACTCCGGGAGTCCATGCAAAAGTGAAACGTGCTACAGTCGGCATTGCGGGACTTGGTGGGCTCGGATCATCAGTCGCCATATCTCTTGCACGCCTTGGCGTTGGAAGGCTGATACTTGCGGATTTCGACATTGTCGAGCCGAGCAACCTTAACAGGCAGCAGTATTTCATTGATCAGATTGGAATGCCGAAGACAGAGGCACTGCTTGATAATCTTAAGAAAATCAATCCCCATGTGGAATATGTGATTCACACGGTCAGGCTCGGACCGGCGAACATCCCGGAGATATTCAAGGATGCTGATGTGCTGGTCGAGGCCTTCGACAGGGCTGATCAGAAGGCAATGCTGCTGCAGTCGTTTGGATCGGAGTTTCCGGGGAAGCCAATAGTAGCGGCATCCGGGCTCGCCGGCTACGGATCGTCTGAAACAATGGGAATCAGCAAAATAGGTGACAACATCTATGTAATTGGAGATCTTGAGAGCGCGGCTAACCCCGGACAGGGGCTGATGTCACCACGGGTTGGAATTGCAGCACATATGCAGTCAAACACTGTTCTAAGAATCCTCATGGGGGAGAATATCATATGACTTCTCCTATTTCTTATCACTATATCTACACGCTGGAAAAGAACATGCTCAGTTTGTTTTTTAGGCCATGTAACATAAATTATACTGTTCTTAACAAAATTATTTAAAAGGCAACTTCAATGAAATTAAAGACTGCGGCAATTTTTTCGAGCAACATGGTTTTGCAAAACGGAATCAAAGTTCCAGTATGGGGATTGGCAAGACCCGGAGACACTGTAACAGTTGAATTCGCGGGACAGAATAAAACTGCAGTTGCGAAAAAGGACGGAAAATGGTCGGTTTTGCTCAATCCCCTGGCTGTTTCTCCAAAACCTGCCACGATGATCATATGCTCCGTCCTGGAGAAAAAAAAATTGACACTTGCCAATGTTCTTGTAGGCGAAGTATGGGTGTGCTCCGGGCAGTCCAATATGGAATGGACTGTTGAAAATTCAAAGAATTCTGGTGAGGAAATCTCAGCTGCAAATTATCCGAACATACGCCTGTTTACTGTTTTCCAGACAGCCGATCTCAATCCCAAACCGGACATAGTAGGAGCTTGGGAATGCTGTTCTCCCAAGACCAAGACCGTCGCGGGATTTTCGGCGGTAGCTTATTTCTTCGGACGTGAAATCCACAGGAAAACTGGAATTCCGGTCGGGCTGATAAACAGCTCCTGGGGTGGGAGTTATGCGGAAGCCTGGGCCAGCCGTGATGCATTGGCGGCGGATCCATTCTATCGGAAAGTCCTTGCAGATTATCAGGAAGAAATAAAATCTCCGGGCGGTACTGCGAAAATGAAGGAGTGGGCGACCCAATATGATTTCAAGGATACAAAAAACAAGGGGTTGGCAAAGGGTTGGCACAAACCCGATGCAAATACGGAAAAATGGAAGAAAATGGAACTGCCGCAGACCTGGCAGAATGCAGGGCATGAATACAGCGGTATTTTCTGGTTCCGCCGCGAAGTAGATATTCCAAGGGACTGGCAGGGGAAAGATTTGCAACTTAGCCTGGGTCCCACGGACAAATCGGACATCACCTACTTCAACGGGGTCAAAATTGGAAGCTTGACAATGGAAGACCGCAAGGATGCCTGGTGCGTTCCACGTATCTATACGGTTCCCGGAAAACTTGTGAAGGCTGGGACAAATGTTATTGCCGTCCGCGTATTCAGCAATATCTATGCCGGCGGGTTCATCGGAACTTCAACGCAAATGAAACTGGCTCCTGCCGGGCTTGATGATGATGCACAGTCCATTCCCCTCGCTGGAATATGGGATTATGAACTCGAAGCTAATTTCGGGTTGATTCCGCTAGCACCCCCGCCGGGCCGTGGACAGGGAAATCCAAATTCACCCCATATACTTTTTGACAATATGCTTAGCCCCCTCATACCTTATGCGCTCCGTGGAGCCATCTGGTATCAGGGTGAATCGAATGCCAGCAATGCAAAACAATATCGTAAACTCTTTCCAATTATGATCAAGAGTTGGCGCAAAGCCTGGAATCAGGGAAATTTCCCATTCCTTTTTGTCCAGCTTGCCAACTTTGGCCAATTCATTAAAGATCCGGCGGAAAGTCCTTGGGCGGAACTCCGTGAAGCCCAGACAATGACGCTTTCACTGCCGAACACCGGCATGGCGGTAACAATTGACATAGGCGAATTCAACGATATTCATCCGAGAAACAAGCAGGACGTGGGACTCCGCCTGGCTCTTCCGGCCCTCGCAAAGATCCATGGATTCAAGAAACTTGCATATTCAGGTCCAATCTACAAATCCATGGGCATCGAAAAAAGGCAAATCCACATCGCTTTCCACAATGTGGAAGGAGGACTCGTGGTCCATGGCGCAAAACTTGAAGGATTCAGCATCGCGGGCAAGGATAAAAAATTTGTATGGGCGGATGCCAGAATAGAAGGTGACTGCGTTATTGTATCGAGCCCCAGTGTCCAGACCCCCGTGGCAGTCAGGTATGCCTGGGCCGACAATCCTTCATGCAACCTTTACAACTCGTCCGATCTGCCCGCATCCCCATTCCGCACCGATGATTGGCCGGGAATCACACAGTAAAATTGAACCGATCCAGATGGAGCATTAAAAATGAAAAATAAGACAATTGGAGTTGCGGTCATAGCCACAGGCGGCAGAAGCAGTATGGTAGTCAAAAATCTTCTTCGCGACGGCAAGCAGGTGAGGATAAGATCGGTATATGATCCCGATAGAAAACTTGCCGCCGAAACAGTTGCCGGCTGGGAACAGCCCGGAATCAGGATTTGCGAATCCTACCAGGATGCGATAAGCACCGGAGACGTTGACTGGGTCATGGTCTTTTCTCCCAATGCGTTCCACAAGGAACATATAATAGCGGCGTTTTCCGCAGGGAAAAATGTTTTTACGGAAAAACCTCTAGCCACCAAGATAGAAGACTGCAAAACAATATATGAGGCCCACCAGAAAAGCGGGCTCCAATTCGCAACGGGATTTGTCCTGAGATATGCACCCATCTACAGAAAGGCCAAGGAACTCATTGACACAGGATATCTGGGGCGCATCCTGAGCATCGATGCCAATGAGAACATAAGCCCGGCACACGGCTCATATATCATGAAGAACTGGCGACGCCATACCGCTATTGCTGGTCCCCACATCCTGGAAAAATGTTGCCATGACCTGGATCTGATCAATTGGTTCACAGGCTCGATCCCCTCCAAGGTGGCGGCTTTTGGAGGACTCGACTTCTTCATTCCGGAAAACAAGCATTTCAAGGACAAATTCCGGAATAAGAGCGGCAAGTCGGAGTTCGACGGATGGCCCGATCCGCACGGTCTGGAATGCCCATTCGAGTCAGACAAGGATCTTATGGACAATTTGGTTGCTGTCATGGAGTTCCGAAACCGGATGAGAGTCCAGTTTCAGGCCACGATGTCCAATGCGATCCCGGAACGCAGAATGTATTTCTCTGGAACCGAAGGCACAATGATCTCAGAACTGTATGCAGGAACATTGAGAGTAAGAAGAATTGACGAAGATTCCCTCAGAGTATATGATTTCCAGGGCGATGGACATGGCGGCGGAGATGACTATATCATGAAGGAATTATATGACACCATGCTAAACGGTGTACCTCCCAAGTGCAGTGGGGACGAAGGGCTTGAGAGCGCTGTCACAGCGATTGCCATTGACCAGGCCGCAGTAACCGGCCAGGTCGTAAATCTTGAGAATGTCTGGAAATCAATGGGCCGCTAATGAAATCCAAATATGAGGGGCAGGTCTCGGAAATCTGCGCCGACTGTACTCTTTGTCCTCCATTTGCCGTCCTCATCGTCTTCTATGTCCTCTATTGAAAACGGCGCACAAGGACATTGAGGACATGACTACGAGGACATGGAGGACTGCGCGCTAAAATCAAATTCCTCTTTTGCCGGAAGATACACTAAAAAGGCCGGATAATCAATCGGAAAATGCATCTTGATATCAGTCAATTCTGTTCGAAGATCGGAAAATCCTGTCATTTGGGCGGGGTCAGAATCTTTCAGGGTTTGTCTGAAGGGTTACCCGGTGGAGGGTCGAATTCTATTCGACCGTGGCGGAATTTAATTCCGCCAGAATAATGCGGCAGAATAAAATTCTGCCTGTGGTCGAGTAGAACTCGACCCTCCATTTTTGCCGCCCTACGTGTCCTCCATAGTTCGGGGGGTGGATGGCTCAAGATAAGGCCACGGCCTTTGTCTATAGATTTTTTACTAAGTTTCCGACTTATCTTCCCATTCTTGAAAATTTCCTTCTTTCAAGATTTCATTTCTGCAATATATTATGGCTGAATCATATATGAAATTTTACTTAGCCGAGGTATTGAATGCTTATAGTGATGAGAAATGACGCGACGGATCAGCAGATTGATCTTGTCATGGCCAAAATAAAAAACAAAGGTTTTACACCATTGCCGCTTCCCGGCACTCAGCGGACTGCAATCGGAGTGGTCGGTAACGAATCAAGAATTGATTCTTCCGAGTTTGAAATTTTGGAAGGCATCAAGGAGATAATTCACGTCTCAAAGCCGTACAAGCTGGCCGGAAGGGAGTTCTTCCGGAATGACACCATCATAAATGTCGAAGGTGTCAGCATTGGCGGAAGGAATTTTACAGTGATTGCCGGGCCATGCAGTGTCGAGAGCCGCGAACAGATAATAAAAACGGCTGAACTGGTTAAAATATCCGGGGCGGGACTTCTCAGGGGCGGCGCTTTCAAGCCAAGGACCGGTCCATATTCATTTCAGGGGCTCGGGAAAAAAGGGCTCGAATACCTTAAAGAAGCTAAAAAAATAAGCGGAATGCCGATCGTCACAGAACTTATGCACCTGAAATATCTCGATCTCGTCATGGAATATGCAGATGTTATCCAGATTGGTGCAAGGAACATGCAAAACTACGATCTTCTCCAGGAACTAGGCGCAATAAAGAAGCCAGTGTTGCTGAAAAGAGGAATGGCGGCCACCATGGAGGAGTTTCTTCTTGCCGCAGAATATATTCTAAACGGTGGAAATAAAAATGTGATACTATGCGAAAGGGGAATAAGAACTTTCGAGAGAAGCACGAGAAACACTCTCGACCTTTCCATTGTTTCTCTGATCAGGGAACTCTCCCATCTGCCTGTGATAGTTGATCCTTCCCACGGAACTGGCCGCAGAAGCCTGGTGGCTCCAATGTCATTTGCTTCAATGGCATGCGGCGCGAGCGGCCTTATGCTCGAAGTCCATCCAGATCCCAAGAATGCAGTGTCCGACGCGGCTCAGTCAATCACTCCGGAAGAATTCGCAGAAATCATGTCCAAGCTCAAAAGCATGGCGATGATTTTTGACAAAATTTGTCCTTGAATTTGTAGATGTCAAGATTGTAATAGTTAAGCTATGGGCCTGCTTTAAAGTAGGGCTGGCTCCGATAAATCAAGTCTCATCGAGACTTGGCCTACTATTTTGTTTAAATTCAGAGTTCCTGATCCGTTGAAAATAATAATGTCTCAAAATTCCACCCCTGGGGGGGAATTTTCATTCAGATTTCCCGGCTGCAACCCTTTTTAGCCACAACCCCTTTTCCCACATCTCCAGAGCTATTGAAGCTACGAGTTAGGAAATCTGAAATTGAAATCCTTTATTCCATTGCCGTCATGCCCTCAGTGTCCTCTTTGTCCTCTGTATATTATTTCTCTGTCCTCGACGGCAACAGAAATATCATCGTATAATCAAATTTGAAAGCCGCCGGATCCGTTCCTCGAACGGGAGCGGAAGCGGGAGTCCCTCTTTGAGTATTTTTCCAATTGAAAGGTGCGAATCTCGCGGCCTGGCTTCTTCACCTGCCGGCGGATCCTGAAAAGGAACAATGTGATCCGTTTTCATTCCGAGAGCTTTGCCTATTGTCAATGTCATTCCATACTTTGTAGTCTTGTCCTGGCCGGTGAAATGATAGATTCCCCTGAGTGACTTCGCAAGGATGAGCATCACGGCATCGGCGACATCGCCAGAATATGTGGGATAGCGGACAATATGGTCATCCATGGGCCATTTTTTTTCAGATTTCAGCGCCTTCAGAGTTGTCAGAAGCATCGGGCATTGTTCGATTCTGACAGCCAGCCCGTATTGCAGCGGAATTCGCAGGATTGCGAAATTCGCAGTTGTCTCCATCACTGCTTGTTCTCCGAGGAGCTTGGTGCGGCCATAGTGGTTGACTGGGGAAGGTTCTGCATCTTCCGCATACGGCGGATTGATCCCGGAAAAAACATAATCCGTTGACATGTAGATCATACGTGCTTTTCTGGCGGCTGCGATTTTCGCAATTTTTTGTGTGGATTCGTAGTTGAGCTTCAGTGCTCCTTCCTGGTTTTTCAGACATCTTTCCGGATCACGCCAGGCGGCACTGTGAACTATCACGTCGAAATCAAGTGACTCCACAACTTTGATTCCCTCTTCGGTAGTGAGATCGGCGGGAATGCAGTTTTCATGCGGCGACATTGTAACCCTGTGGATCTGCGAAATCCGCAGTTTTTCACACGAAGTAGCTTGTTTGCCTCCCGATAGTGATTTTTCAGCTTTCAATACGATTTCCGAGCCGACCAGCCCGGATGCCCCCGTTATCAGTATTTTCATTGTTCACCTATGATTTTTTTGAGGATTTTTTTACAGGTTCTCCAAATGATATGTCGGAAATATTCGGGATATTCCAAGTCTCCAGCCATGAGGTCCATATGTTTTTTCGCCAGGGATTCGGTCTTCGAGAGGGATCTTGTCAGTGCCCGTTCGCAGGGACCGGGAAAAACGAGATATCTAAGTTTTCTCGAATAATCGAAAGCATTTGTTATTTCCCTGTATCTTTTCAGGTACAGTTCCATTACAGATTTTCCAGTACGATTCGACTCGATCACCGACAGTGCCGCATAATGGCCGCTCTGCATTGCGAAGGAGATTCCTTCGCCAGTGATTGGTTCTGCGAGATTCGCAGCATCGCCGCAGAGCAGAATGTTCTTTCTGCCCGGGGGCATCCTGTAGTCGCCGGTCGGGATGAAGCATCCTTTGATCCCGGCGTTCGGAACACGGCCAAAGCGGGCTTTGAGAAAAGTCTCGAATTCCTGTCTCATATCTGGGTTTTTCGACAGGAGACCGCCTATGCCGGCAGTCATGGTGTCCTTTTTGGGAAATACCCATCCGTAGCCATATTTTACCACGCCAAAATAGATTTCAGGGTCGGGTATATTTTCGAATCCATCTTTCAGCGGTACTTCCATTTCGAGTCCGAATCCTATCCATTTATTATTGAAAGGTTGTCCATAGAGAGATCTTGCGACCCGGCTGTTCACGCCATCCGCCCCAATTATATGTTTTGCAGAAAGTTCTGTGCCATCAGAAAGCTGAAGGATATTGGAACTGCAATCCACATTTTTCACGGCAAGTCCAAGTCGGAGTTCAGTGCCAGCATCGGCGGCCAGCCGCAGAAGGAAGTGATCAAAATTACGGCGTTGTATAGAGAATAAATCCTTATAATCGCGGAGGGATCTCAGCATTGAATCCTTCGAAAAAAAGCTTACGCCTCTGGAAACTTTTTCTATCACCGGATCCCATGAGGTTTGGAACACCTGATCATAGATTTTCTTGCTGCGCATGGTGAGAAGACCCCCGCAAAGCTTTTCGCGTGGAAAATTCTCCTTGTCGAGAAGGCAGACTTTTATGCCGGCGGTAGAAAGAGTGCGTGCGGCCGCGGAACCCGCAGGTCCCCCGCCGACAACTATGACATCAAATTTATTAGTGGACAAAATAAGCTTCTCCAGTTTGAACTATTGGCCATTTATCACATGTATAATTGAGAAAACTATGGCTTCTTATGTAAAAATACAATTCAATAGACTATATTGATACAATAAAATAAATTAAGATATCATAGAAAATTTACATGGGAAAAGACTGTAAATATCCAAGTTCCGGCGGGGGCGGGTTCGCATTGACACGCTGGAGCGTGGTTCTTGCCGCTGGCGATGCCACAAACCCAAATTCGCACGAGGCATTGTCCGAACTCTGCCAGTCATATTGGCGTCCACTCTATTCGTTTGTCAGAAGGAAAGGCCATTCACCGGCCGATGCTCATGATCTTACACAGGGATTTTTCACGCGTCTCCTCGAAAAAAACTTTCTGGGAACGGCAAGTCCGGAACTCGGCAGGTTCCGCTCATATCTTCTGGGAGCCATGAAAAACTTCCTGTCCGACGCCTACGACCACAGGATGGCTCAGAAGCGGGGTGGCGGAGCGGTCATAATAGCTATTGACATAGAAGCCGAGGAAGGGCGGTCCAAGTTCGAACCTGTGGATGAAAACACCGCAGAAAAGCTGTATGACCGGCAGTGGGCGCTTGAAACTCTCGACAAGGCGATGTCCGCACTGGCCAGGGAGTATAAGTCCGCCGGCAAGGAAAAATATTTTTCGACACTCAAGAAAATTCTGGTCCCCGATGGTGACAAATGTTCATACAAGGAGATTGCGGCGGAACTCGGAACTTCTGAGGGCAATGTAAAAATAGCTGTCCACCGCCTCCGCAAAAGATACAAGGAACTACTGCGGGAACTTATCTCCCAAACTCTGGCCGATCCCGCAGATGTGGACGACGAAATCAGGCATTTATTCTCATCTTTGGGCTAAAATCCGTTTCTATGCTGTTTATCGGAGATTTCTCCTTGATTTTTCTCTGCATTCTGATTATTTTCAGATTGTATGATTTTTCAGATTTTGATAATCGGCCTTTTCAGGGTGCCCTTCAACTTGGGTTGCGTATGGTATGGCTCGCTTTTGGGTGATCAGTTATGAATCCTATGAATCGTGAACAGTTGGTCTTCCCCTCTGCATCTTGAAAATGTAAAAGGTCCGGCAAACTATGCTTCCTTGATCGGCGCATTGGCGTGCCTGCTCAAGAATCCCAATCTCTGCACCGACACGTACAGCCTGCGCTCCAATGAACTTGAGATGAAGGCCGTCACCGCACTGGCCAATTTGCTGTTTTATCACACGGAGGATCCCTGGGGAGTCTTCACGATGGGAGGCACCATTTCCAACCTATTCGGATTTGCGCTATCTTGCACGGACGGTTGTTGACACTCCATATTTCTCAGAAGCCGACGGGCGCCGAGATCCGGCACTGTTCACTCTCGAGTGCTCGCGTCCCGCGCTTGGTCCATATACCGTGATGGCTTCGCTGAACGGAATTGGCCTAATGGGATGGCAAATGCTTGTGGCGCGCGCCCTTGAACTTCCAGCCTGGAAGACCGTCTTCTTCAATCCCAAGACGGACGAGGCGATTGTGGACCAGCTCATCTACAGCATCGAAGAGCTTTTGTGAAGCTGAAGTTATTCAAATGTTTTTTACTTCCGATAATATCTGGTTGAATGCAACGGCTCTTATTTTGTCGGCAAGGTCAAAGGAATGATCGCCGCAGTGAATGAGATAAATCTGTTCCAGGTTCAGATCTTCGATTGAGTTTGTCATCGAAGGCGTTATCTTCGGAGAAGATGTCCTTTTGATTTCAAAGCCAGTTTTTTTCTCACCTTTTACGACAAGCAAATCAAGTTCAAGGCCAGCGTGTGTGGCCCAGAAATAACAGTCCTCACCATCAAGGCCGAAAAGCTCAGTCAGTTCCTCGATGACAAATCCTTCCCAGGAGGCTCCACATTTCGGATGTCTCTCCAGATCCTCCATTGATCGTATTCCCAGAAGATTATGAACTATTCCCGAATCCCGGATAAATGGCTTCACCGATTTCACTTGTCTTTTAGATATGTTCTCGTGCCAGGGCTTCAACAGACGAACCATAAAGCAGCCCGCAAGCTTGTCAAGATAATTTCTGACGGTTGTGTCGGCCACTCCAAAAGATCGGCCAAACTCGGACGCATTCCATATCTGTCCGTGATAGTGTGCCAGCATTGTCCAGAATCTGAACATTGTTTCAGAAGATATGTCTACGCCGAAAGAGGGCAGGTTTCTCTCGAGAAATGTTCTGATAAAATTTCTGCGCCATAGGAATGATCTTGAGTCGGTGCTGGACAAATAGGCCTTGGGGAAACCTCCCCTCTGCCATAGTCTGCCCGAGTTGGCTATGCCAACATCGGACACGGAAAAACCACCGAGTTCATAGTATGCTATTCTGCCCGCGAGAGATTCGGAACTTTCTTTGAGGAGATGGGGAGACGCGCTTCCCAGCACAACGAATTTTGCGGGACTTTCTTCTCTGTCAGCAAGAACTCGCAGAGTGGAGAAAATTTCAGGTTTTTTTTGTATTTCATCAAGGAATATGATCCCTTTGATATTCTTCATTGCCAGCATGGGATCCCGTATTCTTGCAAGATCCTCCGGATTTTCTAGGTCAAAAAAATGAACTTGTTCGCCTTTTTCAAAAAAACAATCCCTTTGCAAAATTTTTCCCTCTAAATATTTTTGGGGTTTTCCCAAAAAATGCTGTAACTTTCCTCCAAGTTTTCCTAAGTATGATGGTAGGGACGGGTAATACAGAAGACAGAAAAAAAAGGGGAAACTTATGGAAAATAAAATCTTATGTTCGACTCGTTGGAAGAAATCAGGGAGCTTTTCCCAAATCTTGAGATCATAGAGCTCCTTGGTTGTGGAGGAATGGGGTCGGTTTACAAGGCGCGTCAGCCTTCCCTTGAACGTCTCGTGGCATTGAAAGTGATTCGTCCGCGAATTGTTCAGAGCCCAGAGTTCGTCGAGCGTTTCAAGCGCGAGGCAAAGAATTTGGAAAGTCTTTCGGCATCCATTGAGATTTCCGGTGGCGGAGATGCGGTCATATCAGTGTCGGAATCATTGGGCACCAGCATAAGCGGAGCTGGTGACATCAGCTACTATGGCAATCCTAAATTGACCTCGAAAATATCAGGGCATGGGAAAATCACAAAACTATAGAGCAAATTGGGAATCTGAATTCTATTTTTTGTGTTCGCCAATGAATTTCTGCGCAATATTTTTCAGCTTGGCCATTGAGTGTCGGAAGAAGATTTTCTGGCCTTCGCAGAGAGAGCTGAGTGCCTGCGGATTGAAGGCATCGCCCGGGGGTCTGTGCTTCAGACAGTCGCCATAGCACAGACTTAAAAACTCGCATTTCTCGCAGATGCTGTCCAGTTTGCACTTTTTTTTGCCGAAAATCTCATATTTTTCGGATTCGAGAAGTTCCTCCCATGAGTTTTCCATTATGTTTCCTAGTTTCAACTCCTTGCGGACGAAGAAGTCGCAGGGATATACATCTCCGTTGTACTCCACGACAAAATACTGTCTACAGTCCCTGCCCATCGTACAGACATTTCTTATGCCATAGACGAGATAATTCAGGATCGAGTCGAATAACCTTATTGAAATCTTCCGGGAGCCAGCACTGAGCCAGCAGTTTGTAAGCTCACATAGAAATTTCCCCCATTCTTCGCCGGTTATGGAAAAAGGAAGGAGCTTTCCCTTGGAATCAAACTCCACACATGGAATATACTGGTGGTAGAAAAATCCTTTTTCGACAAGATAGCTGAAAACCTCTCGGCATTTTTCCACATTCGCCCGGCTCACAAGGACAAGAATGTTGAATTCCACCTTGTATTTTCTTAAAACTTCAATAGCACTCAAAACATCCGAATGGCTTCCACTTCCGGATTTTTTTTCCCTATATGTGTTGTGAATTCCCTCCGGACCATCCAGGCTTACCCCGATAAGAAAATTGTGCTTTGCAAAATGTTCCGCCATTTCATCGTTGATTAGAATCGCATTCGTCTGAAGTCCATTTGCAACAGTCGCACTCTTCGCGGCACCGTATTTCTTCTGGAATTCTGTCACCCTGGTAAAAAAATCCAGTCCCATCAATGTGGGTTCACCGCCCTGCCAGCAAAACGAGTATGACGGCTGTTCCGTCTGCATGTAGGAAGAAATAATTTTCTCGAGCACATCGTCGGACATGCGGTGGATCTTGCTGCCAGGATAAAGCTCGCAACGGTCGAGGTAGAAACAGTATTCGCATTTCAGGTTGCAGTCTGCCGATGCCGGCTTCACCAATAGCGAAAATGGTTTTGATTTTCTATTCATCGAATACTTCGCCGCAAACTTTTGAAAGAACTTAGAGCGCCCCATCAGCAATAACCCTTTCGGGTATGGACTTTTTACTTTTTATCTTCAGTTTTCTTGAGGAAGAGCGCCTTGATTACGGTCCTATATACGGGAACTTCGACCTTCTTATTCTTGCGGGTATCGCCGAAATCATCATCCACCTTCTTGATATCGCCGTCAAAGTTGTCGTCGACACCCCATCCCACGTTTGGATCCGGAGTTTTGTCGAGAAATTCGTCTTCTCTGACTTCATTTGTCTTCAATTCTTCGAGCGACTGGATCAGGACGGCATCGGCACCTTCGGCTTCGGCCCTGCTGGTTATTTTATTTATGATTTCACCGTTGGAAAAATCTTCGGACGGAGCGTGTGCGATGACTTTACCCATTATCTTGTAGCCTTCGGGTACCTTTTTCATCCCTTTTAGAAGCTGTACTTTTTCAGTGGCGGGGAACGATTCGCCCTTGTAGCTGACGCTTATGCATCCTGCCAGCAGAAACAGCGCTGAAACACCGAGACAAATATATCCTGACATCTTGTTCATTTTCCAACTCCTTATATTGCTTGATTTTATTCGCTTTTCGACTTGTTCAGCTTAAGGGCATCCTTGTAGTATTCGAGAAATTCGATGGCGCTCCTGGAGTCCGGTTCTACACCTTTTGCGAAATCAACAGCTTTTTCCTGCTCCTGAACCGCCAGATCCAATTTTCCGATATTGTAATATGCCCTGGCGAGGGTCGCATGAAAATATGATTTTTTCACGGGTTTGGCTTCTGCCGGAAGGAGTTTCATAGCCTTTTCCGCTGCATCGAGCGCGATTCGCATCGAAAATGTTCCGAACTTGAAACGATCCATCATCATCCAGCTCAGGGAGTTGAGTACTTCTCCGTCATTTCCGAACTGTTTCAAGACTTTCTCGCATTCCTCCTGCTTATCCTTCGCGGCCGCCCCTGCCTGATTAAGAAGATCGAGTTTGTAGAAGTATAGCTTCGGATCATCCGGAGCCTTTTTCTGGAGACGTGAAATCAGTTCGAGCGATTTGTCCAGTTCGTTGTTGCTTTCATTCGTGAAAAGCAGTGTGCTTATCGCAAGTTCATCAGATGGATCCTCGTCCAGAATTTCCTCTGAAATCTTGAAAATTGCCGCCATCTCCTGTTTATTGAGAACGGCTTGCAATTTTTCATGAAGCTTGCTGATCTTCTTCTGTCTTTCAATGTCTAAATTGCCTGCGATTGCCAACTTCAGCACTCTTCCTATGTCCATCGGATGCCCCTTCCATAGAAGCTTGCCTTGCTTGCCAATCAGGAAGCACATTGGTATTCCCGCCTCGCTACCCATATATTCGGAATAGGTCTTGCCTTTGTTGTCGAGTCCCACGCTGTAATCTATATTTTCCTGCTTTTTCAGAAATTCGGCTATCACATTTTCCTTTTCAGTACTTATTCCGGCAATGATAACTCCTTTGTCGGCATATTCCTTCTGCAGTTCGGAAAGATGCGGTATGGACACCATGCACGGCTGACACCAGGTCGCCCAGAATTCGATCACGAAAATATTCTTGTCCTTCCCGTCACTGATTTTTACTGGCAGCCCCTTCATCCATTTTTCCACCAGAAGTTCAGGAGCATTGTCGCCAGGTTCAAGCCCTGAAACAGCGGAAACAGAGGTGAAAAATATTGTTGCACACACCGCCAACATAAAAATTTTCATTTTCATTATTCTTGCCTTTTCATGGATTGGAATTTTGGATTGCGTATTTTTCCAAATTTAAACGTTAAAAGACACTCATACACGATGATATTCAAGATGATGTATGTGTTTTATTTACACCGGGTAAGACTATTGATCCAGTTGTTCTATGATATTCATTTGCTGTTGATTATCAATTCCAATCCGGCAATTTCTTCGATATCCTGGAGAGATGGCTCAGTCCAGATTATTTTAGCCATTTCTTCATTCTCCCACTGGGCTGATCAAATGTTGAAATTCGGCCATCCCGGATTGACTTTTTCATAACTTCGATACTGTAGTGACACTTTGAGAATAAAACAAGTGTAAAAACAATCAATTTCTGTTTCTCGACTCGAACAGGTACAGTCCCATTGTTATCATCCAGGCATCGTCCATTTTCATTATTTTTCTCTCATGATCTTTGCCCCATGAATCGGAATATATTATTTCATTTGTTTCAAGATTGTATCCTGATATCATTCTCGCATGGGCACCAGCCAACTGAAGAAGTGTCGGTTTTTCCTGTTTGCTTGCGTATATGTTGTAATTGTCAATAATTCCCCTAATGTCCGAGTCAAAAAGTATTTTTCCCTTCAGTCTCAGTTTGTTGTTAATTTCCTTAAACATTGTCATAAGCTATTCTATATGGGTTCCATTTTTAGAGTCGCTACTTGCGAGTTGTGCAAAGTCATGCTGGGTCATATCGAGGCCATAGTATCTGACAATTCTTCCTGCGGTTGCCACCACGCAATATCCTTTCTGTCCCTGGTCAACCATAGGAATGCCATCAATATAAGTGAAACCCTCCTCATCCTTCTTCACATTTTTTTTGACTTCTTTTGTGGAGGCTGTAGGGGATTTTTCCTTGTATGTTGAAGATTTTGTTGTCACCTTTGCCTCAGGGTCGAATTTTGTGAGTGTGAGAATGATGAATTCAGCTCTGAAGGGTATTTTTTCAACTGTATAGGCATATTCCTATCTCCGACATGCTGATAGAGATGGGAATCGCGTATAATTCCGACGCGGGCCTTGAAGTTGGCGAAAAAGTCATGAAATACATAGACGACGAATC
>CAIQLG010000358.1 GCA_903872565.1 uncultured Lentisphaerota bacterium
TGAGTGTTGAGCATTGAGAATTCCTGACAACAATGTTCAATAATCAATGACCAATTTCCAATGTTCAAGTTGTCTTGAAAGTTCCGGCATCAGCCGGTTAAGTTCAGAAAAATCCCGAAAATCCGGTAATCCTGTCAAAATATCTTTTATATAATTCCTGTGAATTTGACAAATCCGCTTGAAGAAATGTCGAAATTGTATATCTTACTCCGAATTGGCCTGTCTTCCGGGCTGGTTTTGAATGGCAGCTTAGCTCAGCTGGTTAGAGCGTCGGAATCATAATCCGCAGGTCGTCGGTTCGAGTCCGACAGCTGCTACCACTTTTTTCCCCAGCAAGCAACCTTTTCCAAAATTTCTGGAATATTAAATCAGTTCCCGAGTCGTTCTGCAAGCCGTTGTCCGACGTACTTCAAGACTTCCCAGATGCCGCACTCCTGGCCTGATGGAGTGCCAACTGGATGCCCCATGGCTCATCTTTCAACGTCGAGACCGCCGTTTCGGCGGCGACCAGCAGATCGTCTGGCCGATGAACAACGCCGTGCCGTATGACAACGGCGATGGCTGGCGTCTCCGGAATGCGCGCCATCGGATTACCTCTGACCACTACCATGTCTGCAGTGGAACCGGGGCGGAGCCGGCCAAGGTGTGATTGCCCCATGAAGGTTGCCGCGGTGGATGTGGCTGCGCGTAGCGCCTGGGTCGGTGAGAGCCCAGCCTCAACAAGCAGCGCCAGTTCCCGCCACAAACTCAGACCTGTCGGGACCGCCCCGCAAGGGACATCACTGCCAGCAAGCAGTGGCACGCCTCGCTCCAATAGCAGGCCGACGAATTTCTCTGCGGCGTGAAGCGCGCGTAGCCACTGTGCGGAGGCAACCGGATCAGCAGGCTGTGTTCCTTGCGATTCGACAATAGGCGAGGGGACATGGCGCATTTGCTCTGAGCAAAGATGCTCGGCCGTGCGAATCCGCCACTGGGAGTCCCAGTAAGCCAGCGTAGGTGTCGCCGTCATTCCCAAGTCACGGATAGCATCCGCCACTTTACGTTGCCGGTCCCATGTGTGCGATAACTCCGGTGTACCCCAGACATTGAGCCAACCGGCAGGATGCGCCGGCCAGATGTCCGCCAAAATTCCATCGAGGTGGAAAAACTCGTCGACTCCCGCCCTGCCTGCGACCAGAACTCCGCTCTCCGAACAGTGCATGGACACCTTGCATCCGGCGGCATGGCCTTCGCGTACCATACCCGCCAGCCACTCAGTTTTCAGACGGTCATACAGTTTGATGCCGTCAACACCTGCCGCGGCTGTTTCGCGCACCGCAGCCACAGCGTCGGCAGCGTCGGTGCAGCGTCGAGACACAATCGTGTGGCCCGGCTTCTCTCCGTCGAGAAGCGGTCCGACACACAGAATGCGGGGCCAGAGGTGCTCCTCCCATTCACTTCGGCGCGCCAGAATCCATTCCAAGTCATTGCCGACATCTCGGATCGTCGTCACCCCATGGGCGAGGAACAGTGGTCCCTGCCAGCGCATGAAGTGCACATGGGTGTCGATCAGACCCGGGAGGATGGTGCTATCGGGTTCATGCCATAGCGGCACGCCCTCAGGCAGAGAGCACTGCGGGACGACCGCAGACACAACTCCGTTCTCGACCATGACAGCGTGATCGGCCAGGGTGTGCTCGCCATCAAAGACCCGCGCCGCAGTGCAGGCAAAACGACCACTGGCTATGGTGTCATGATTCATCCGTGTGTTCTTCCCCCGGGCATTGTCCAACGCTCAAAATTTGCCGCCTTCCTGTTGGCAGAATTTGTCTCGTTCGGCTATTTATGAAGCCCACTTCAAATCCAGTTTCTTGTGGCGAAGTGCGCAGTCTCTCAGGTAGAGGTTGATCAGGCTCTCATAGGGTATGCCGAGTTCTTCCGACAAAGATTTGAAGTATTTGATCGTCGGCTTATCAAGCCGCATGGTGACTGGCTGTTTCAAGTGTTTGACATAAGGGTTTTTAATCCCTTCCATTTTGCTGAAATCATAGTGTTTTCTCATACCTCAACTCCAGTAATCTGATTGTTCACGCTTATCAGCTTTCCGGGCAGAGATGATACGGATAACCGAGTCATTCTCCCTGAAACAATGACATACAACGAGGCCCCGAAGCGTAAAGCTCATACCAAGTAAGATGAAGCGATCTTCCAGTTCGGAATGATCTGGATCATAATAGCGTATGGCATTCTCGTCAAGAAAAACCGTCTGTGCTTCTTTAAAGGAAACCTTATGCTTATGCTTGTTTTCCCGGTTTTTCTGTTCATCCCACTCAAGTCGAATATCACTCATCACTCATAGTTATAATGTATGCATGGAACTCTGAATTGCAAGCCATATTATTATTGCCGAACGACAAAAATCAGTCGCCGCGCTTTTTGCGGTCGGCTAAATTTGACTTGTTAGCCCAGTTTTTATTCAGGATTGTTTTAGCTTCATCAAATGAAACAGTTGGGGAATTCGCCTCCTCAATCTTTGCTTGTCTAAGCAACTTCAAATCCTCATAGTCTTCCAATTCCTCCTTGATTTTCAAAAATTCTTTGTAAGGAAGAATGGCAAATTCTTTGACTCCGTCTTTCTCCAGTATGTTTGGGTGTACCGCAATCATTCTATTCTCCTTGTCATTTATATGCATCTTTTCTGTGAATTATCCGGTAAACTATTATCTTGTTGTTTTCAATTTCAAAAAGTATCCGATAATTTCCAACCCTCAACCTGTATTCTGGTGTGAAATTTGTTAATTTCTTCACATCACCCGTCAAATCTGTTTTCAACATTTCAATCTTGCTGAAAATGTTCTCTACATCAGGATTGGGAATCTTCTTTGTGTCCTTTGATTGACTTGGGCTTGAATCCTATTTCATAATTCATTTTGGAAATTCCTCAATTGATAGTAATAATATATCTCAAGCGGGAAAGATGTCAATTATATGGCTAACGTTAAAAATTTGCCACGCCTGTCTAGGCGTTGGCAAAATTTTCTGGTTATGATATTTTGTTTTTCTGTTTTTTTTGTCAGGCGATTCAGCCTGACTTTGGACTGCGGCACCCCTGTGCCGCTTTGCTTTTACAGCGGAGCTGTTCATTTATTACACTTAAAGTGCA
>CAIQLG010000359.1 GCA_903872565.1 uncultured Lentisphaerota bacterium
CTCGCATCTTAAAAAGGTGGAGGATATGGAAACTTTATCCCGGGAAATTCGCAGCACGGTCAGGCAGTGCACGGGGATTCCTGTCAGCATCGGAGTGGCGCCTACAAAGACGCTTGCCAAGCTTGCAAACAGAATTTCGAAGAAGAATCCGGATTCTGGCGGAGTGTCGGTGCTCGCCGGAGATCGCAGGATCGAGGAAGTTCTCAAGACTGCAAATATAGGCGACATATGGGGAATCGGTTCAGCTTCGGCGGAAAAACTTTCACGGGCTGGAATTCGAAATGCAATTGATCTTAGGAACGCCAGCGATAACCTTATAAGGAGTCTTCTCGGAATTGCCGGACTCAGGACAGCTATGGAACTCCGGGGGCAGTCCTGCATTGCCCTGGAGGAGACAACGCACGAAAGGAAAAGTCTCTGCTGTTCGCGTTCATTCGGCAGGCCGGTGCAATCGCTGGATGAACTGCTGGAAGCCGTATCGCAATATGTGGCCGAAGCCGCCCACAGGCTGAGAAACGAGAAACTTGCCGCTGGCGCAGTCACCGTGTTCATAGACACAGGCAGGTTCCGCAAATCAGAGCATTACTTCAATTCGGCAACGGAAATTCTCCAGGTACCATGCGACGGCACCGCTGAACTTGCATCATGCGCGGCCAGGCTCGTCAGGAAAATATACAGGAATGGCAATGCATACAGCAGGGCGGGAGTAGTCTTCGGATCCATAGGAACTTCAACAGAGGAGCAAGGAGATCTGTTCGAGGAGAAACGTACCAGTGGAACAGGTCTCTCGGAAGTAATGGATTCCATAAACAGGAAACTTGGTGGCGGCAGCGTCTTCTATGCGGCCGAGGGTGTGTCCAAGCCCTGGGCGATGTCGCGCAGGAAATGCTCCCCGCACTACACGACAAGATGGGAGGATCTTTCCAGGGTGGGGTGAACATCCATGCGGGAATTGGATTGGGCAAACCTGTTCCTATTTTGTGAAGAACTCCTTCGTCGCCCTCAGTATGCCGTTGTCAATTACGATATTGTGTTTGGCGGTCATATCCCATCCAGTGGGCCATTTTGAAGGCATAATAATTGTTAATTGGCTTTCTCCTGTATTGATGTCCATACAGCTCTTTCCGGCTTTTCCATTGTAATCAGGATATGTCAGGCTCTTGTCGGTTTTAAGTTTAAGAGCCTTTATCTTTCCATTCTTTTCAAATTCCAAACAGACACTTGGCCGGGTTATTCCGAAAAATGTTCCTTTGATTGTGATTCTATCATTCACTCCAGCACTTACAACAGGATTGCCGGAACCGTCATATAAACCGGTTATTGTCGGATAATAAAGACTTACAGAAAGACCGGTTTCAGCATTTTTAAGACTTTTTCCCGTAGAATCGGTAGCAGTTATTAGCAATGCCATTTCAAGAGGTGTTACGGCCTGCTTCGACAGAATTTCTTCTGTTGTCTGGGTCTGGTTTTTCCAGATGGACTTGCTGAGAAGCGGAATCTTTGAAGTCCATTCACAATCAGCAAAGGCAGCAGATCCCTTTATCTTGTTTTTCACTTTAAGTTGGACTTTCTTTCCGTTGTAAAGTCCGTAGAGTGTTGGCTTCTTTGCAAAATTAGCAAGTGGATTGGAAATGGCACCGGGGTCAAGTTTATAGATTTTCCCGAGAGTTACATAATCGTCGTTTGGAGTTTGCTGGAAATTAGCAGTAATAATGACATTCCCTGACAATGTTACAGATGTATTTGATTCAATCGCATTTGTGAATATCGCATCCCCGTTGTCTGAAGTCCATTTGTCAAACTGCCAGCCCGCGTTGGCCGTTGCTGTAATCTGAATAGCCTCTCCGGTATTGACCTGTGAAGTTCCTGTCGGAGTTGTAGTTCCTGAATTGTCCGGTTTTACCTGAACTGTTAATTGCGCCGTCTGAGTATCTTGTTCAAACATTGCCGTAACTGTGGTATCTCCAGTAATTGCAATAGTAGTATCTGAAAGATTTTTACTGCCTATGACAGCGAAACCTTGGACATCCCATACTTTGAAATGCCACCCAGTGTTAGCGGTCGCAATTATCTCTACAGGTGAATTTGTGTTTATCGTCTGCTGTCCGGAAGGATTTGTTGTCCCGCCCGTAGTTGGGGATGATGCGACTGTCAGTGAGGCCGTCGGAGGGATTGTCACGAAATTTGCGGTTACGTCCAAATCGTTATAAACACCTGATAAAGTCAATGGATTGTCGGTCGAGATTACAGTTTCCCCTGAAGTCCAGTTCATAAAATTAAATCCGGTGTTCGCTTTTGCTTCAACCGGTAAACATATTCCTCCATCAGGAAGTATCTGTTTGAGATTTCCAGTAACTGTTCCTCCTGTGTTTGCGGAGAAAGTAACCACATTTGCGGTTGCAGTCGGGAAGTTCAGCTCATTTCCGTAGAAGGTTCCGTATGAGTTCACAGCATAGGCTCTGACGAAATAAAGCTGTCCCTGAGTAAGCCCAGTCAAATCTGCGGTAAATGTTCCTGCACCAGTTCCAGAAGCGACTTTGCTGTCATCAACAGTAGGATTAGGATTAGTTCCATAGCATATTCCTCTTTCAGTTACAGAAGAAGCCCCTTCATAAGCGACTGTACCCGTCACATTTGCCCCTTGAGTGCTGATAGAGAAAACAGAATCGGTTGTGATTATAGATTCAGCCTTTCGGTTGATGTAATAAAACCCAGTATTCGAACCAGTGACAATTATTGTCCCATCATAGTTTATGGCACTGTTGGATTCCAGACCAGTTGTAGAAAAGCTATTACCTCTAACATCTGGAATAATATCGAAATTTGAAAAATCAGAGGTCACCAGTATGGTGCCCTCACCCATAGACAATGACTTTATAAGATTATCGTAGGACAAGTGATCTACTCCATACCCTCCGCCATTGGTAAAACAAAGGATATTCCAATTTTGGCCATAGTTAGTTGTTGAGAGTGTCGCCATCAGATTACCCATATCATTTAAATAAAAAGTAATGCCGTCCGAAGCCATAACTAAAGTACCACCACAATCAGGAGGTAAAGTGATTTCATTCCATTTAACGCCATTGTCCTGCGAGTAATAATATGATGTGCTGCTATCTCCAATCGCTATTGTTCCTCCATCTGAACTTATTTGAATCATCTCTGGCTTAAGGGGAGTTGCTATTTCATTCCAGGTGGAACCGGTACTAGTTGACAGCAGGAGATTGCTACCAAAACCACAGGCTATTGTCTTACCATCGTAGGAAGTCTGTATAGGAAAACTTGGTGTGCCTGCCGGAAGACTATATGTTTGCCAGGTCGCGCCATCGTTTGACGATACTTTTGCAGTATAAATTTTACTTGTGCCGTTATAAACTAGGAGGAAGAGATTGGAACCATCAGGGGACACTGTAGCTGCTGTGAACGTCTCATTTGTTGCTGGCTGAATCGTAGTGAAATTCTGCCCTCCATCTTTTGAATATAACATATATGTTCCATCATTACCGAGAATTCCGATTCTCTTTACGTCAACAGAGATTCCAACGATAGAAGAAACATAAGAATTATTGTCCGTATATCCTGCTTTCTGCCAGGTCGTTCCGGAATTCACGCTGAAATACTGCACTCCGTCTTTTACGGCATATATGACCGTCCCATCCGAAGATATCCCCAGCGGCGCATAATCATAGCTGGAAAAAGTCTTACCCAAATCCGATGATATTTCTGTCGCAGTACCAAGTATGAAAATTTTCGAAGCATCTTTTGACATAATCAAATTTGAATAAGATGCATCAAGCGTATAACTCGACCAATCAGTGCCGGAGTTTGAGGATGCCCACAAAGTCGTTCCGTTAAGAACAACAAGCTTTGCCCCATCTGCCGAGACAGAACATTCCAAACCCGAAACCCCGCTGACTGCGCTAAATGTCTTACCTGAATCTAACGATATTGAAGCTCCTCCTCCTCCAACGCACAATATTATTGTCCCATCAGAGGACATTGATATATCAGAAATTTGAAAAGATAAATTGTTTGAGAAAGCGACTGTGGCACCATAATCATTTGAAACATAACAAGTTGAGTATGTGTCGTTGGAAAATACTAACATATTCCCGGTAGAATCTGTTGATATTATGTTGACATAGACAGGTTGTAATATTCTATTCCATGTTTGCCCGTTATCTTTCGATATCTGGGTACCTCCCCATATATATGATAAATATATAATCGACGCATCAGATGAGCAAGCGATATTTGAGCTGCGCCAATTAGTCACATATTCCATTGTGAAATTCGCCCCATTGTCACTTGAATAATAAACCGAGTTCGATAATCCGGGTTTGAAATAGGCTTTCTGACCATTATCGGACATTGCAAATAAATCAGGGCGATTTTTGGGATCAGTACTTTGAAGCAAATACCCCGAAATTTTCAAAGGTTTTTGAATGTACCCGGCATAAGACGAGATTTCGGCGATAAGAAGCGCCGCCATCACCAGCATTGTTTTCCTCATAACTCCTCCTTTATTTACACATTTCATATTGTAACTTGAGCGATAACCTTGTACATAGTACTTACTCCCCCGTCCAGAACTCTATCGCCGTTCCATGCAAGCTGTCCAAGCTTGCCATCACAGCCTACTTCTTCCCCTTTGCGGACCAGTTCACAAGCGTAAATGTCTTCTCCGACGGCTTACCCTTGTCCTTGATGACGGTACTGGTATTCTTTTTCCCAGTATATGCCAGCAGCGGCCCCTGGCCGAACTTGGCACCGGCATTGTTGAATGTCAGGACGAAGGTGTCAATATTTCCTGTAACTGCGCCATCGGCACTGCCGGAAAGGTCAAGAACATTTGTATTGGAATTCGATATTGGAGTTCCTGTGATCTTGACTGTCATCTTTTTCTTCTTGTCCCACTTGATGTCCACCTGTTCGACAGTCACAGTCTTTGCCTTGATCGCATCATCTCCAGTAATTTTGAATGTAGCACTCCCACCTTTTGCAGGATCATCGAGCTTCTTCTTGGAGGCGTTTCCGAGCTTGTCGCTAAATGAATATGATCCGAAATCGAAGGCGAACCCGGTCTCTACTCCTATGGTGGCCAGGTTGAAGTCGGCAAGAAACTGAATGGTCGCCTGGACTGTGAACTTGTCGGTGGAATATTGCGTGTATGTACCGGCAATCTTCTTGACAGATTCCTTGTGCGAACTGTTGAACGACAGTTTCGATATTGTCCCATATGTGTCTATTGCGGCCACTGTGAAATCCACACCAGCTTGGTCGGCAGCCGCTATAGTTACATCTTGTGAAAATGGAGTGAATGAGTATCCTGACAGTTCCGGAGCCACAGTATAGTTTCCATCCGCAAGTCCGGTGAAACTGTATGAGCCATCGGCACCACTGAGAGTTGTCGAGGACAATGCGCCCGACAGTGTGATAGTGATGCCCGCCTGAACGTCGCCGCTTACGATACCGCTGATCGAGTAAGGTCCCGGGTTCTTTGTCGCAGTGAAATCACAGCCGGCTATATTTTCCCCGCTCACGGGGATCTTCCTGCTCGAAGGATTGAATGTGTATCCTGAGAGTCTTGGTGTCACGATGTATGAGCCGTCTGACAGTCCTTCAAAGGTAAAGGTTCCATCGGCACCGCTCGTGGTCTTGGAAGAGGCTGGTCCTGAGAGCATCAGAGTTACTCCCTGCTGGATAGCGCCGCCGGCAGTTCCGCTGATGGAGCAGTCTCCTGCATCACGTGCGAACCTCGCGGAAATCGTGTGATTAGCGGTGACATTCGTGAAAGTGTAGCTTGCGATTGCGCCCTGGGGTACGGAGTCAACAATTACATCGGCAACATGATATCCGGTGGCAGGCGAGATCATGAAAGTCTTGCCTGCTCCATAGTCCACAGTCGCGCTTAAAGTGATAGAGCCGTTTGGCCCCGCAGAGGCCATTATAGAATACGTATCAATTGCGAAAGTCACGGAAATCGTGTGGTTCGCTGTGACATTGGTAAAAGGGTAGCTTGTTGGTGTGCCGACTGATGAGCTGTCCACAAGCACATCTGCAACATGGTAGTTTGCGTCAGGTGTGATTGTGAAAGTCAGGCTTCCATTGTAAGCCAAAGTTACTGTGCCGACAGGAGAGATCGAGCCGTTCGATCCGGCCGAGGCCGTTATCACTGGAGAATTTACTGTAACCGTATAGGTGATGGCTGTCGTTCCATCCTGTGCAGTGACTACCAGTGTGTTGCCGGTCATCACCGGGTTTGCAATACCGGCGTCATTCCAGTTCTGGTGCGATTCACTCTTTGACAGTGCTGCAAGGAAGCTAGCCTTGGATGTGGCGAGTGGAACATTGGTAATGGTTTCAGATCCGCCGCCAACATTGCTGACCGCATATGTACCGGATGTGAGCGTCGCATTCGTGCTCGGAGGAAGTTTGAGGACTGTCATTGAAAACTGTTTCGTGTCGCTTGATGCACCTATGGTGAGTGTCGCGGTGAAAGTGACAGCCGCATCGCCGGATGCATAGGCAGGCCTGTCTATCGTCTGTCCGTCGTGTGAAACAACGGCAGGTGTGCCGGACGCCCACGTGATCGCCGAACCGTTCGCCCCGCTCGAAGGCAGAGGATTGGTGAGGGCAACCGTGACGTGCAGGAGATCGGCATTTCCTCCTCTGATGTCATTTTCAACAAGCGCGGCCTTGTCGGCGTTTATTTGCTGTGCGATAGTCAGCACTCCTGCCATTCCTGTGGTCGCCGTGTTCTGGGCTGAAGTTACGCCAGCAAGATCCGTGGCGGCATTAATTGCTGTATCGCCGGCAGTCTTAAATCCTGTCAGCATCGTCCAGTTCGCGGCCGTGTAATCAGTGCTGGTGTAAGTTGCAAGTGCTGTCGTAAGAGCGGCATGCGCTGCCACCTTCGCATTTAGTAAATCCTTCACTACTCCAGCCATTCCGGCTATGGCAGTATCTCGTGCTGAATTGACGCCAGCAAGATCCGTGGCGGCATTAATTGCTGTATCGCCGGCGGTCTTGAATCCTGTCAGCATAGTCCAGTTTCCGGCCGTGTAGTCGGTGCTGGTATAAGTCGCAAGTGCCGTAGCAAGAGCGATATGTGCTGCTATTTTCGCATTGGGGATGACAGTATTAAGCAGGACCGAGACGTTGTTGCTGGTTTTATTTGCTGTGACAAGATCGGGATAACCGTCTTTGTTGAAATCGCCTGTGGCTACTGAAAGAGGATTACTTCCAACGGCATAGTCGGTTTTTGCGCCAAATATTCCAGTACCTGTTCCCAGCAAGATTGAGACAGTGCTGGATGCTTGATTTGCCGTGGCTAGATCAATCTTGCCGTCTCCGTTAAAGTCGCCTGTGGTTACAGAGAATGGACCATCTCCTACTGCGTAGTCCGAATTCGTGCCAAAGGTTCCAGTACCCGTTCCCAGCAGAATAGAAACAGTGTCAGAATTACGATTTGCCACGGCAAGGTCGAGCTTGCCGTCCCCGTTGAAATCTCCAAGGGTTACTGAGAGTGGATAAGAACCTACGGCGAAGTCTGTCTTTGTTCCAAAGGATCCTGTTCCCGTTCCCAGCAGGATTGAGACTGTGTTATCAGAATAATTTGCCGTGGCCAGGTCGAGTTTGCCGTCCCCGTTGAGGTCGCCCGTGATTACTGAGAATGGACCAGCTCCTACTGCGTAGTCCGAATTAGTGCCAAAGGTTCCAGTCCCCGTTCCAAGAAGAATTGAGACAGTGTCGGCATAATTTGCAGTTGCCAGGTCGAGTTTGCCGTCCCCGTTGAAATCGCCTGTTGTCACTGACGATGGAGACGAACTCACTGCACAGTCTGTCTTTGTTCCAAAGGTACCAGTACCCGTCCCCAGAAGAATTGAGACAGTGTTGGTGCCGCTATTCCCCACGGCCAGGTCGAGCTTGCCATCTCCGTTGAAATCGCCTGTTGTTACTGACGATGGATGCAAACCCACAGCATAGCCTGTGTTCGTGCCAAATGTCCCTGTTCCTGTTCCCAGCAGGATCGAGACTGTGTTATCAGAATAATTTGCAGTTGCCAAGTCGAGATTGCCGTCCCCGTTGAAGTCGCCTGTGGTTACGGAATATGGATAAGTTCCTGTGGGGTAGTCCACCTTTGTGGCAAATGTAACATCTGCCTGCGCCCCTGCAGATATTAGAAACACCAGGAAAAATCCCGCGAATAATTGAAGCCTCTTTGAATTCATTATATCCTATCCTTTAATGCTTGAATTATGTACATTGGAAAATAAAACGGCTGCGCCGGGACTAATACCATATTTTTCCCGCTAAACACGCAAAAAACGCGAAAATACAATTTCCTATACGATCAATTTTAACCGCAAAAAACTATCGTGCATACATATGATCGCGATAACATACAATGCATATTTATCATATCAAGAATTCCAATGAATATTTAACGTAAAACTCACAGCTTGGCTTTAGTCGCTTCAGCGATATGATGGATGACTTCCACCTGCCAGCTAAAAAAAGGAGCCATCTTCTCCAGGCCAGCCCCTTCCCTCCATCCGCTCAACTCACGCCGCCTCTGGCTCGAAATCGTTCGTCATCGCGTAATGCCACGCCTCCTTCTCTCAAAGGCAACGGATATACTTTTCCCACGGGCTTTCGGCTGTTATGTCCTCCAGTATCGAGTCGCCCATGAACCTGCGGATGCGGCTACTTTCCACTCTTGCATTTTCATGCCACCATGCTATTTTCAAGGCAGTTAAAAATTTAAAAAAGAGGAGAAAAGTCACGGCGAAGATCAGGTTATGAGGATGGGCATATCGGGGCATGATTCGTTTTGAAAAAAGTAGATGTCGCACAATTGGCAAAGGAATTTCCCAGCCAAACACTCCATGGTATTTTTCAACCCGCGGACGATTTGAAAAAAACATGAGTGCAATCGTTAGGAGGTAGGCACTATGAGACACAATGAAATACACAAAACATACCGGACAGGTTGGCTTCGTGCCGCAGTTCTTGGCGCAAATGACGGTATTCTTTCCACTGCTAGCCTTGTCTTGGGCGTCGCTGCTTCAGGCGCAGAAACAAAGATTATCATGGTTACAGGCGTTGCCGGCCTTGTCGCTGGTGCCATGTCAATGGCTGCTGGCGAGTATGTCTCGGTAAGTTCACAAGCCGATACTGAACGCGCGGATCTGGCTCGGGAGAGCATAGAGTTGGCTGCAAATCCGGAGCAAGAACAAGCAGAACTGAGGGACATTTACGTTAAACGCGGACTGGAGGAGACATTGGCCTCGAAAGTTTCCACCCAATTAATGCAGCATGGCGCACTTGCCGCACATGGACGAGATGAGCTCGGTATATCTGACACACTGACCGCGAAACCGGTGCAAGCTGCATTGGCCTCGGCAGGTACGTTTGCTGTAGGCGCGGCGCTACCTCTTTTGATGGTTCTATTGCTTCCGATTTCCGCACTTATGTGGGGTCTCGCAGGCAGCTCTCTGCTTTTTCTTGCACTTTTGGGCTTCTTGGCTGCACGCGCAGGGGGCGCACCCGTGATTGCGTCTGTCACACGTGTCACTTTTTGGGGGGCTTTGGCAATGGCATTAACCGCTGGAGTCGGGGCTCTTTTTGGGGTAGCGGTCTGAGATCTATGGTGTCAAGGAACTCGACGCCTAAAGTCAATCCAGCCGATCGCTTCGCTCAAACTCTGCGAGTTTGCTTTGTGCTTCGCACGGCTTACGGCCAGAACCGGTCGGGCCGGCTTGCGCCGCCATTTCATTGCCCTCCCGAACCTGGCCGGTCGTTTTAAAGGCGGCTGAAGAATAAGGTGAGTTATCCGGTTTTGGCAATCTTTTTACTGGCAAGAACCTGATCGAGAAACTTAATGACAAATTTCTGTTCATCAGGGGGAAGCGAGCAAACCTGGTTCAATCTTTTTTCGATTGCGGACACTGGTCCAGGTTTTTTCCTTGGCTGTTCTGCACCAGCCAGAAACTGGTCGAAAGGCACATCAAAAAAGTCGGCGGTTTTCTGAACGAATTCTGTAGTCGGATTTTTATACTTGGTTTCAGTATCGTCCCATGGATTATTGGATAAATGGATTGCTGGATTGTTGCAAATCAAGAAAATATGCAGAAAATAATGCATTCATAATTTTCAAAATGCCTTTTTTTATTTCCATTCCAATTCCATGCGTCTTTGCCGCCGAGGGACCAGTGCCCGGCCTGCCAGGACTCGAGCCCCTGAAGCAGCACTTCTGACCCATCGTGGAGGAACTGTGCATATTCCACATTCTTCCTGAATGCTTCGCCAATCATTATTCCCGGCTGGAGTTTGCGGATCATCTTGAGAAGTTTTTCGGACTGCCAGTCGTCGCGGCCTTTTCCATCTTTGCCCGGATATGAGAAATCGAACCAGAGTATGTCAATTTTTCCGAATCCCGTGAGGATTTCCTTCACCTGATTGTGCATGTATTCGGTGTATTTCCGGATGTCGCGGTCCTTGTTCTTCTTCCGTTCCTCCTCGCAGTCGCGCATCAGGTGTATGCCGTCCACCGTGAAATGGGGGTGATGCCAGTCTATCAGCGAATAATATAAACCGACTTTCAGTCCGGCCTTCCTGAATGCATTGACCATTGGTTTCAGAATGTCTTTTTTCCATGGTGTTTCTGTCGCCTTGTATTTTGTGTGCTTGGAGTCCCAGAGGCAGAACCCCTCGTGGTGCTTTACCGTAATCACAAAATATTTCATCCCGGCGTTCTTCGCCATTCCCGCCCATTCCTCGGGATTGTAGAGATCCGGATAGAACCTGTCGAAATATTTCTGGTATTGCCCGTTTGAGATTTTTTCCTTGTTCCTGACCCATTCGTGCCTGGCCCGGCATCGAATAGAGCCCCCAGTGGATGAACATTCCAATCTATTTAATAACTCCCGTTCCTTGTTTGAAAATGAGTTGGCTTGTTGAGTGATCGCCCTCCGGACTTCGACCAGGCGACCGTCCATCTGTTAAATTTATAGTATGGGAAATTGTATTTTGGAGGGATGGCTGGATGGTTGGGAATTTGTAGCCACGGCCATGTTGGCCGTGAAGTCGCCTCCAACATAGAGGCGGC
>CAIQLG010000360.1 GCA_903872565.1 uncultured Lentisphaerota bacterium
ATCTTATGGCAGACAGATATTGTACACAGGCAGATTCCGTGCTAAATTTCTTTTCAAGTTCCAATATTGTTTTGGGGTAGTTTTCCATATTGATACACTACCCCTTGTGTTACTTTAGTCAAGGGGATACCCCAGTAAATTTATTTCGAATTTCGATATTTGCTTGCGGCTATGTCGTGCCGCCTACTTCGAATACCAGAACAGGATAGCCGCCGCCGATATTTGCCCGCCATTTTACAGGCGGACCGCCTACAGGGAATTTGGAGAGAATGCCGTCTTCACGCCAGACCCCATCGCCCCGGGGGCCCAGCCACTGCGGCCAATCGTCGCCGCCGGCCGCCACCGCCAGAACCGCCATCAAGCCCATGACGGGAAACACACGGCCAATGAAATTACGCATAGTCCTCCTTATCTCGTGAATCAAAGGTTTTCGTATAATTAAAACCCGCTTGATTTCACAAATATATCTGTTTCCGAGTTCAAATCAAATCTTTTGTTTTGTCTGTCTTGAATTAAGCACGCTATCCAGCCTTCCCCGGATGACTTCAATAAGTTATCTGGGTGCCGCGTCCATAACAGAGAGGAAGACGTATATGTAAACGAGCCCCCTTGTGGCAAGTCCGCCACTGAAAACAGTCTTTTCCACAAGGGCGGTTTTCATTCCGCTCCGCGAAGCTCCAATTGCCGCGGCAATACTGGCAACTCCGCCGCCGGCGACAACAACATCATATTTTTTTGTATTTCATATGCAATAGATTATTTCCCTTCACTTCTGAATGCTTCCGGCAATGCGGGTGATGAGATTATGTCCGATCTTTTCTCTCCAGTTGAAGTTGTTCCTCAAAACCACAACTCCGATCTTGTGTTCCCGGTCAAATCCGAGATAGCAGTTGAATACTGAAGTTAACCCGTACTCGAAATATATTTCATTAGTATTCTGTAATGGTTTTTCGACAAGCCAGCCGGAAGCCACGCCGATTTTATCATCATGTAATTGTATCTCCTGAGTTTTCGGAATAATGGCATCCAGCTGTGAAGCCGCCGGGAAGCCAAGCTGCTCCTTAAGATAGAGCACAAGATCATCGGCAGTCGAATATGCGGCTCCTGTGCCTTCCATGAAACATGTGAATTTCCAGGGTTCAAGCGGAGTGTTTCGGAAGCGAAAAAAAGGTTGGTCTCCGCAATATCCTACAACCAACCGTTTTTGTTGCTCATCACTCAGAGTAATTGCAGTGTCGCTCATCCCCAGCGGCCTGAAGATTTTATCCTGCAGCAGTTCTGCTAATGGTTTATCCGTTTTTTTCGCAAGCAGATAGCCGAGCAGTCCAGCACCAATATTGGAGTATGTGTACTTGCCGATCTGCTCCTTGTCCAGATGAAAACTGTTCAGATATTTCATCCCTTCGGTGGTGTCTATATATCCGTAGAAATTGTTTCCTGTAAATAAAAAGCAGGAAAACGTGTAGGCCAGTTTAATCGTATACGGATGCATCGGCAGCCCCGAGGAATGTGATGCCAGTTGCAGGAGAGTAATTCTGGCGACATTCTCGTCTTCCGGCTTAAAGTCAGGCCCGAGAATATCACCGATCGTTTCATTTCTGTCAATAACCCCTTCTTCAATCATCCGGAATAAGAGCAGACTTACGAATCCCTTGGAAACAGAACCAACTGAATAAATGCTTTTACCATCAGGAGTTGAACCTGAACTAAGTTCGGTTTTGCCGTATCCGTAAACGTAGGTACGCGCATCCGGCATTACAATTCCAACCACGACGCCAATATTTTCCCCGGAATCAATAAGCGGATTGACAAGGATGTCAACTTCACTTTTCAGAGTTGCTCCGGATTTAAGCCTGGAGATGGCTTCTGCGGGATCCGAGACTTCCCTGATAGACAGCACCGAGCATGAATTCTGGAGAAGCACAAGTAAAAATAAAAATGGTTGAATCCATGGAAGTTTCATTGCGGTTCCCTCCGCACGTCTTCAAAAACGTAGAATTGGAGCGGAAACCTGCAGGAAGCGGCTTCAAGTTCGGCGACATAAGCTACAACGTATGGGCGCAGACTTTCGCGGTGATGGCGACCTTGGTCGTGACATTCAGGATGGAGCAGTTTTCCAAAATGAAACAGCAAATTGTGATGGTGTTGTTTGCGGAACACAAACAACGGCACTACCGGACAGGCACATTTTGCCGTCCATGGGCAGCTAGCATTGTTTCCGGGTAAATAACTGGAGAAGCTTGTTACTTTGACGGCTTTTTTTCTGCAATTTACAATGGCGTAGACGGATGGTTTCTTATCCAGACACCCCGTCCGCTTGCGCTCTGTGATGTCGCGGATGTTGCACTGGATGACCTTCCTGCCGCCTGCCTGATGGACATTGCTGGCGAACTCCACCTCCAACCTCTTTCCAGCTTTACCTTCAAGCGGCAGGTCTTCGTTGCGGATATAACCTTGATCCTGCAACTGCAGGAAGGCATCCTTTGACAAATCGGCATCCTTGAGAAAGCCCACTTCCCACAGATGCTTGTCCAATAATTCATCCAGAGAATAGCCCAGTCGATCCATAATGAACTGGTTGGCATCAGTGATCACTCCCGTGTCGAAATCAACCAGGAATATTCCGTCTCTTGCCGACTCGAATAACCTGTGATACCGCTCCTCGCTCTCCCTCAACCCGCCTTCGGATCGCGGTCGAATCAAAGCATTATGGAGATTTTTATCGGACATTCCCATCTCCCCGTTTGCAGAATCTTGAAAGTTATGCAATACAGCCATAGTTAGATTATAATACAGTATCGTCCCATGGATTATTGGATAAATGGATTGCTGGATTGTTGCAAATCAAGAAGATATGCAGAAAATAATGCATTCATAATTTTCAAAATGCCTTTTTTTATTTCCATTCCA
>CAIQLG010000361.1 GCA_903872565.1 uncultured Lentisphaerota bacterium
CGATCGTAACCGCACCCGACACGAATGTCGCCGCGCATATCTACGTGGGCAGGAGCGATTACACCGATGCGTTGAAAATCTCCGACGAAGGGCTCAACAGCGGCGCCTTCAAGATGGTGTCTGGCAATCCGCCAGGGGCTGACAGCAAGGCTGGCTGGCTGGTCTTGTTGGGACATGACAAGGACTTCACGTGGCCCCAATATGCTCCCCGAGATTCCAAAGACACCCAGCGTGCTCTCAAGGAATGGGACGCACGCACCGGCGAGCATTGGACGAATCCGAATCTCCTGGCGGATAGTATGTGGCGCTACAGTCCGGCCATCGATCTGTATGAGTTTGACGAGCGTGGGACGTTGAATGCCGTGTACGAGTTTCTGCGCAGCCTGGGCGTGCGCTGGTACATGCCCGGCGACCTGGGCGAAATCGTTCCCTCGCTAACAACGATCACGCTGACCCCGGTGGACAAGACCGTCAAGCCTGATTTCCCGTACCGTAACCTTGGCGACTATGCGCCCGCTTTCAGATACAGCGGCAACCGGGATGGAATGCTGTATAAGCTGCGCTGCGGCTTTGATGCCACCCTGGGTATTCCCGGGCCACATGGACTGTGCAATGTGTATAAACGGGAAGAGTTCAAGAAGGCGCATCCGGAGTTTAGCCTTTGTTTTTCTTCCCAGGAGTTTGTCGATTGCACGGTGAAATATGCGCGCACGGTGTTCGATATTTATCCCGACATGCAGTATCTCTCCCTCTGGCCGGACGACGGGTATTGGGTCGGCGGTGTGTGCAAGTGCGACCGGTGCCAAGGCCAAGTCACGCCGGGCCGGGACAAGTCGGGCACATGCTCGGATTATATCTGGGGTTTTATCGAGCGCGTAGCCCGGGAGGTGTACAAGACACATCCGGACCGGAAGATAATCTGCGGCGCTTATAGCTGTTACACGCTGCCGCCGGAAAAGATCGCCAAGTTCAGCCCCAATGTGATGGTGGCGATCAAAGACGAACGGTGGTCGTTTAATGATCCTGAAGCGCGCGCCAAAGCACTCGAGATCCGCAAGGGGTGGCTGGACAAGGTGGCACCGGGGAATCTCCAAATGTATGAGCATTACCTTCACAGTGGATCCCATCTGCCGGCTTATTATCCCCACGCGATCGCCGAGGATCTTCGTTCGTTGAAGGGTAAATCGCAAGGCGAGTTCATCGAACTGACCTTTGGTGGGACCGATGGTGGTAGTATGGGCAATATGCACGCCCCAGGCTTCAACCATCTGAACGTGTACGTGACGTCGCGCTATTACTGGGACGCTGACCTGGACATCGATGCGTTGCTGAACGAGTATTATGAGAAGTTTTACGGCCCTGCGGCTAAAGAGATGAAAGCCTTCATCGAGTATTCCGAGGCGAACTGGACGAAGATGGGGACGAAAGTGGAACCAATCGACAAGGCGCTCAAACTGTTGGACAAGGCCCGGCAAAAGGTTGCGGCCGACTCGGTCTACGGCCGGCGCATCCAACTCGTCGTCGAATATTTGAAGCCGCTCAAATGTCAACGCGACCGGCTGGCCATGGGGCGGGATAAAGATCTCCCCAAGTGCGGGATTTCCGAGGGGAACAAGGCGGACATCAAGATAGACGGCAAGCTCGACGATAAGTTGTGGGGCGGGGGGGGGGATTGGACGCACGGCAGCTTGAAAGAATTGGAAACGGGAGTGGCGCCAGCCATGGGGACGTCATTTACCTCATGCTGGGCCGATAATGCCCTTTACCTGGCGATCCGCTGCGAGGAACGAGACACGAAGGGCATGAAAATTACCGCAAACAACACGGACGACCAGGCCATTTACAAGGGCGACTTTGTCGAACTGCTGCTCGAGACCCAGAGCCATTCCTACTACCGGATCGCCATCGCCCCCAACGGTGTCCTGGTGGATACGGATATGAAACTCGGGGGACCCGAGCCGCGCTGGTCCTCGAAGGCGGAGGTGGCGACGCAGGTCGGCGACGGGTTCTGGACCGTGGAGCTGCGTATCCCTATGACCGGAGATTTGGGCGATCCGCTCAATGGCGTGGTGGGATTCAAACCGGGATTGCCTTTTTATTTCAATCTGTGCCGTCAGCGTGTCAGGGATCGCGGGATCGAACGCTCCGCCTTCTCGCCGACGGGCAAGCCCGATTTCTACGATCCAGTGAAATTCGGGACACTGTCGACGAACCGGTAAATAGGCCAATGTTATATGATACAATCTTTCATTAAATAATTACAAAGATAATAAAAAGAAATGGAGGTGCTCAATGTCATATGAAAAGACTAGAGAAATTGGGAAATACATGACAAGGAGGATTTTCAATGAAAGAATATTGCAGGAAAACTAGATTCAAGATTTTTTCGGACGACTATTTCAGGGTTATCAACCAGGCAGGCGTGCGGCAGCGCATAGGGCTATGCGGCCTTGACTACGCCAGCTCCTAGGATACGAACCTTTCTCCGGACGGCATCCTGTACTATGCCGCAACATGCATGGCTATTTCAACGGTCCGTCCGCAAGCAATATTCTGTCAAGCATCGTGGTCAGCAATGACGGGAAGTTCGCAGCGGTAGGCGGCGCCGACCGCCTGGGGGCGATCCACATTACGAGTCTCAAGTAGGAGAAGAAATGCCTCCAAGGGCGTTTCAGATGATCTTATACCAAGTTGCAATCAAAAGACAAGGCGATAAGGTGCCATGAAAAGCTTGAAGACCTTATGCGGAGGTATATTTACAAATAATTTTTTAAGAGCACAATAAACATTCCATTTGTTACGTTTCTTAGATGTAGCAGAAAAAATAAAACAGAAACAAAAGGAGCCGAACAATGAAGAAACTGACCGCAATTATCGGAATCTGTCTGATCGCATGTATCACACAGGCACAGACCGCAGGCACCCCGGATTCAACACCGGCAACCTCAACGGCCGACCAGTCCAAGTCTGTAAAGTCAAAAAAGCAGTTGACCCCGGAGGAGAGATTGGCCAATATCGACAAACGCATAGCCATGAGGCAGGCGGAAGCACAGAAAGCGACCAGCAATGGCAAGACGGAAATAGCCGCCGCCATCCAGAAAATCATCACGGATCTCAACAACATGAAGACCGCCATAAACAGCAAGGACAATGCTGCGTGCAAGGCAGCCAATGAACAACGCGAGAAGGATAGGGAAGCCTTGAAAGCATTGAGAAAAGCCGACGGAGGTGGCAAGAGAGATAAGGAAGGTGGCAATAAAAAACACGCAGACAAGGAAGCTAAAGATTAATTTCAGACTTCCTGATCCGCCCTAATTCTGTATTCTGTGTAACTACCTTAAATTCAATCTGTTAATTCCAGTTCTGGCGTGTCAGCTCTTTTTTGCAAGTGGAAAAAAGGGATGTACCTTTCCTTAAAAAAACAACGC
>CAIQLG010000362.1 GCA_903872565.1 uncultured Lentisphaerota bacterium
GATAATTTTGTGTTTTTTGACAACTTTTGACAGGACGGGAAGCACGGACAGAAGCACGAGGTGGGCAAAATCCGATCTATTGAGTTGTGAATTTTAAAAAATATGCCGTTTTCGTTCAGCAACTAGTTATCCGGGTCTTTATTTTCCCATCTTTTCCCACCACCCATATTCCTTCGTGCCGAGTTGCGACCCAAACCGATTCCCCATCCCAGACTACATCATCGAAACCAGGTTTTTTATCAACGAATATCTCGTCGAAAATTCCTTTTTCCCTCATAAAGAGAACCGCGCCATCCTGCCAGACCACATCGAAATCCTTGCCGCAGGGAATTAGATATTTGAGACCATACCATCCGCTAGGTGTTTCGTATCTATGTCCGCCAGCATCAATGATTTTTCCATCGAGTTTTCGAATCTGTACCTTCAATGGTTCTATGACGAGTCTTCCGGTGTCGTTTAAATCCTTCTCCTTTGGTTTTTCGTGCCGGGGTTCATGATCGTCATCTGATTTTTGGGGATTGGTCTTTGGAGGCGGACTGCATTTGGCGGCAATACTTGAGCCCAGAGACTTCATTTCGTCGTATGTCCAGTCGTTCAATTTGTAATAGTCTCCCATAAACTGGTTAAACTTTCCCATGAGCGGTTTCAACCCATCTGGATCTTCCTCATCCTCTTTCTCCATCCACTCGAGCCATATGAGTCCATAACGGCCGTCAATTTGCGCCATTTTGCTGTCTGATCTTGCAAGCGTCTCATAGAACAGCTTCCAGTCGTCCCATCTTGCGGCGCCCCTCAGCAGGCTGTCGAATGGAGAACGTGTTTCCACCGGAGCTTTCCTCAAGAAATTGTATTCTGAAACGATTTCGCTTCGAGGTCTGAAAAAACTTGGCTCGTTCCTGTCGTTGACAATTTCAGTCAGCACTTTGAAGACATAATCCAGATCTGACTTGGCGGGATATGAAATGTCAACAGGATCAAATGCTGTCACCAAGGCAAGGTTGCGCCATGACTTAGGATAGTGCTCCGGATGTCTGGAATAACTGTCTTCCGGTATTGGCAGGTCGAGAACCGGCTTATAGATATGCTCTAATAAATCTCTCTGATCTTTTTTGACCAGGCGTAGTTGGTTTTCCCCGGGGCTGTAAAGTTTTCCGTCTTTAAGATAGGAGCCGGCAAAAATCATTGTCCTGAAATAATAGGCCCTGTGCTTTTCGAACAATTCAATGGCCTCTGAGATATTTATTCTGCGATTACGGATCAGATATTCGAGATGGCCTGTGGCTGAAAGATATGAGTTTGCCTTCCAGTTGAGAGCCTTTTCGAACACAGGATTCTCGACTTTCTGTTCTTCGTAGGGGATTTTTTGACCTATAATAATACTATATTCGGTGAGGATTTTTAATCTCTGTTCCTTGTCATCAGGTTTCAGCAGGATTGCGGCTTCTCTAAGATCGGTCGAGTGCTTCCAGTCGCCAAGCTTCGCGAAGATGTCCGCCTGCCTGACCAGCGAGCCGAACTGTGAGTCGGCATCCAGCCTAGTGTCCGGCTTGACGGCCAGCAATGCGATTATCTTGTTTTTCAGCTCTGTGGCGATCCATGATTTGACTTCCGCGTGTGCAAGATTGTCTTTCCGTATCAATACGGGATCATTTGCGCCCGACTCGATCTTCGCCTCGATGGAAACTTTTTGATCCTCGTATCGAGGTTCCGTAGAGACTCGGAAATCTCCGGACACGAAAAAAGGAATGGTTCGGCCATCCAGTTGTTCCCCTGAAATGGCGAGTTCCTCCGCGATCTTTCTCGCTTCGTCAATTTCGATGACTGCGATTCCCGGGGCGAGCATAAGTGCGCGTTCAAGGATCAGTGCATATTCCTGCTGATAAAGATCAAAGTCGTGGGAAAGGCACTTAGAGACGAAATCTGACACTCCGATGATGGATTTGATTCCACCACTGTAACGATTAATCGTATCTTTAACCATGCCACCTGCAAGTTGAGTTATAATATCCGGCTGATCCTTGTCGAATCGTATTCTTTCGTTTCGCAATCTTGCTCCATATCGGCATTCGCAGATGGTCAGACGCAAGTGAGGCATGTCCTCAAAATCTTCTTTCGATAGGATGATCAAGGCATCTGCGCCAATCAGTTTGAATAGTTCAAGACGTTCTTTTCGGTCACCGAAGGCATTCTTAAGTTCATATTCCCTGAGGACTGCATCTATGTGCTCGCGTTCCACAAACTCGATTCCGGGAATTTTCTGAAGTTCGAGCATGAGAAGATCAGGCAAACCCGTCTTGGATATTTCCGGTGAAGCCAGAATGGCCCACCGTTTTAGTGCCTGTGTATTTGCAGGATTGTCTGCCGCATTTCCGGTACGGGCGAGGAGGAACGAGAATATGCCCAATAAAATAAGATTTATCAGGGCACTATGGGAATATTTTGGTGCCCAGTTTCGTTTTGAAGTAACATAATTGAGATAATTCATTCTCTCCCTCTCCAAAGTTACACGTTCATCGGAAGATCCTACCAAATGACTTTTATTTCCCCATATTCGGCGAAGACTTTGTCGGCAGTCACTATTTTCAGACGGTTCAATGCGGCTGTGGCAATTATTATTCTGTCAAATGGATCGCGGTGGATTTCCGGAAGAGTTGAGGCTTTCACCGCTATGTTTCTTGTGATTGGAAGAACTGTCAGAGAATATTTATCGCATATTTTATCCGTCCATTTTTCCAAGGACATTGGCAGAACAATGCGTCCTTTTCCAGCCTTTATCCCTATTTCCATGAAAGAGATTGGAGATACAGCAATTGCATTTGCATAATGTTCCAGATGTTTCAGGCTTTCTGTCGAAAGGAGATCTCTGTCGCTGTCGAGCCATAACAGAGCGCATGTATCCAAGAGTATCACCGTAATACCTCCGGGAGATCGTCAAAGTCCAGCGGTTCTGTCGGATCGTATTTAAGTATGGCAGCCAGCTTGGAGTCCGGCTTGGGAAGTCCCTGTTTTACAGACTTATAAATGGAATGGAGCTCAGCGATTGGATGGCCATTTCGGCATACAAGGACTGTCTCCCCTTCTTTTTCAACGGATCCGAGAAGTTTTGAGAAATGAGTTTTTGCTTCATGTGTGTTGACGGTTATCATATGCAAATTCCTTTACAAAATAATTAGTCCACATTAGTCCATTATTTAAGATATACGCCTGTTATTTTTTTTCAAGAAAAATTTTTACAATTACAATTAAATGCATCATATGGGTTACATTTCTCTGGAAAATGTCAGGCGGAAAAAAACTTCGGATCTTTCCTACAGGAATCAGTGTCTGATTCCTGATATAGTTCTTCATGAGAGATAAATTCACAAATTGAATTTATTTGAGTGAAGAAATATATCCGCTGTCTATTATCATCTGGCGGTCGGCGGCTCTGTCGCGGCCGGGTGTTACGAGATACCCTCCCGACATGAACGAGTCTGCGCCGGCGAAGAAGATCATTGACTGGAAATCTCTCATGTTGACTTCTCTTCCACCGCAGATTCTGATGGAAGTCCGCGGCATCATGAGGCGTGCCACGGCAATTATCTTGAGACATTCAAATGGGGTCAGCCTCCTGATTTTTTCGAGCTTTGTCCCGGGAATAGGATTGAGAAAATTTATGGGAATGCAGTCAACTTCGAGGTTCCTCAGAGTTTCGAGAAGTTCGATCCTCTGTTCGAGTTTCTCCCCCATTCCGAAAATTGCGCCAGAACAGATTGCGAGGCCAGCTTTTTTCGCATTTTTGACGGTGATCAATTTGTCGGAATAGTTTTTCGTGGAGCAGATTTTTTTGAAATGGCTTTCCGCAGTTTCGAGGTTGTGGTGGTATCTGTCAAGGCCGGAAATTTTTAATTTCCGCAGAGCATTCTCGTCAAGGATTCCGAGCGAGGCACAGGCTTTGAGCCCGGAGATTTCTGCGATTTTCGCAACGGCCAAGCATACCTTGCCAATCTGTTTTGGGGTGAGAGATCTTCCGGAAGTCACGATGCTGAACCTGTTTGATCCGCCTTTTGCGGCATCGAGCGCAGCCTTGAGCATTACATCTGTGGACACGAGCGGATATTTCGGTATTTTCGCACTGGATTTGGCGGACTGGGCGCAGAATGAGCAGTCTTCCGGGCAGTTTCCTGACTTAGCATTGATGATAGAGCACATTTCTATTTTTTTGCCGAAGAACTTTTCGCGTGTTTCGGTTGCTCTGGCGAAAACTTTCAGTATCTCGGATGCACTCTCGAGCTTCAATGTTTCAAGAGCTTCTTTTGAGCTTATTCCCAAATATTTCATAATAATTTAATCTCTGATCTTGGGGGATACTTTCAACATTCAACGTCCAACAACTTTGTCCTAATCGGTTGCGCCGTGGCTAATGTAGCCGCCTCCATATTGGAGGCGACTGCACGGCCAAGATCCTACTATGCCAAGGCTTCGTAGGACAGGTGGCCGTGGCTACAATATTCCAACCACTCAACCATCCTTCGAAAAATCCAATTTCCTATACGTTCCGGTTATTTTTCTTCAAGAACGTTTTCGAAGAGCCATGTCGACAGATATCTTTCACCGGTGTCGCATATTATGGTGACGATGGTCTTCCCCTTGTTTTCGGGTCTTTTTGCAACTTGAAGAGCCGCCCACACGTTTGCTCCCGAGGAGATTCCAGAAAGGATGCCTTCCTCCCTTGCCAGCAATCTTGAAGTTTCGCCAGCATCGGTATGCCTGACCTGAATTATCTCGTCAATAAGATCCTTCCTGAAAATGCCGGGGACAAATCCTGCACCGATTCCCTGAATTTTATGAGGACCTGGAGTTCCTCCCGACAAGACTGGTGAATCAACTGGTTCGACAGCAATCGCCTTGAAGCTTTTCTTTTTTGATTTCAGAGCTTCCGCTATTCCTGTGATTGTTCCGCCGGTTCCGACTCCTGCAACTATGATATCAACCTTTCCGTCGGTGTCTTTCCAGATCTCTTCTGCCGTTGTTTTCCGGTGTATCTCCGGGTTGGCAGGGTTATTGAACTGCTGGGGCAGGAATGAGCCGGGCGTGTTCCTATGTATTTCTTCGGCTTTTTCTACAGCACCTTTCATACCCTTTTCACCGGGTGTCAGGACAAGTTCGGCACCCAGTATTTTCAGAAGTTTCCTTCTTTCAATGCTCATTGTTTCGGGCATGGCAAGAATCAGCTTGTAACCGCGGGCCGCAGAGACAAATGCGAGGGCGATGCCCGTGTTTCCGCTCGTCGGCTCCACGATTGTTCCGCCTGGTTTAAGCTTTCCTTCTTTTTCAGCGGCATTTATCATTGCCACACCGATACGATCCTTGACACTCCACAGCGGATTCATGGATTCGAGTTTGACAAACACTGTCGCGACCGCATCTTTAGCAATATTGTTCAATCTTACAAGGGGCGTATTCCCAAC
>CAIQLG010000363.1 GCA_903872565.1 uncultured Lentisphaerota bacterium
GGAATTCCTTGATGAGCTTGATGATTCAATTAAGTTAATTTTGGTATTTCCTGAAATATCCGAGAAAATCCTGGAGGATATAAGAAGATTCATGATAAACAGGTTCCCATATGGAATTATTTACAGTATTGATGGGGACTACATAGTAATTATTGCGATTGCTCATCTTCGGCGCAAACCAAATTATTGGATTGGCAGGCTGCAGAATCCAGATTAATGGCGAAGAAAGTGACACCACTAACGGCTAACTGATTCAAAGGACCATTCTAACTTACTGTCAACGAATTTATCGAATTAAACGAATTAGAATCAATCCAATGTTGGTTTGTTTTTTATAGCCATAAAAAACAAACCAACGATGTTCATATTAGATGCATTATTTTTTTAATTCGTGAAATTCGCATAATTCGTTGACAGAAAGATTTGTTTTGATTCGTTGACAACCGGCTGATCTAATTTAACGGCCTATACTAGGAAAAAAACATGAAAAATAAACATAGTAAGCTAAAAGTAGCTTTAGTTGTTCCAAACTTCTCATGGTGTGAATGGGATTTGAACAGCAGATGGCATTTCATCCCATACAATCTCTGTCTGATAGCCGCTGTATCAAGAGAGTTGGCAGAAATTACAATAGTTGATGCCAACTTGAAAGATATGAACGATGAAATGTTCATATCAGAATTGAAAAGAATAAGCCCGGACATAATTGGAATTACTGTTCTTATGGATCAATATGGTCCTGCTGGGCATTATGCCGCAAAACTTTCTAAATTAGCTTGTCCAGATTCCAAGGTCATAATTGGTGGAGTTTATGCAACCATGAATCCTGAAAAGGTTATTTTAGACAACAATGTCGATTACGTGGTAATTGGTGAAGGGGAATATGTCTTCAAGAAACTTCTTCAACATTTCGCTGAAAAATATCCTTTCCCATCGAAAGGAGTTTGCTACAAACTGTGCTCAGAAGTAATCAATTTAGGTTGTGCTGATCGAATAGACGATTTGGATTCTTTGCCTCTTCCAGCATATGATTTGATAGATTATCCTAAATATGTGGCAGAACTCCCCTTAAGAAGAAGTGTTGATATGCCCCCAGAACTTCCATATGCTCGAATTTTAACATCAAGAGGATGCCCGGTCGGTTGTGTTTTCTGCCAGGTTGAATCAATTTCAGGTAAAAAATTCAGACCTCGTTCTTCATCTTCAGTTCTTGATGAAATAGAATGGATGAAAGATCACTATGGCATTAAATCATTGATATTCGATGACGACAATCTCTTTTTGAATAAAAAGCGTGCCATGGAAATATTTAGTGGAATGATTGAAAGGGGGATTGTTATGCCTTGGGTCTCTATTGCCACTGCTGTGTTTTGTCTAGACGATGAATTGCTGGATGTTATGAAAGAATCAGGATGTGAATATATAGACATAGCTATTGAGTCTGGTTCGCAAAGAGTGTTGAAGAAAGTCATAGGGAAACCTATTGATCTGACTAAAGTTTCCGACATTGCAGGAAAAGCCAAAAAAAAAGGTATTTTTGTTGCCGCCAATTTTGTTATAGGCTTCCCGACGGAAACTTGGCAAGAAATCAGGCAAACAATAAAATTTGCCGAAGATATTGATGTGGACTATATAAAATTATTTGTTGCGATTCCATTACCTCATACAAAATTGTGGCAACTTTGTGTTGAAACTGAAACATTCAAAAAATCTTTTCAAGAGGGGAAGGTTCGTTGGAATTATGGACAAATTGAAACCGATCAGTTCTCTGCCAATGATTTGACAATATTACGAGCATACGAATGGGATAGGATAAATTTCACTGATTCCAATAAGACTGCTCGAACCGCTGAACGTATGAAGATATCTCTTGAAGAATTATGGAAAATCCGCAGAGGAAACTTGAACTCAGTTATTGAACATATCAATACAGACAAGAGCCATAATTAGTTGATCAACGAATTACACGAAATTGCCGAATTAAATACAAAATGACAAATTTACCAATTAAAGCTAAAGCAGCTGTTCTTGAGAAGTTGGGACAGCCACTGCAAATAAAAACTATAGATATTCCTGACTTGGCAAGAGGACAGGTGCTGATCAAGGTTTATTTTAGTGGGGTATGTCGCAGCCAGGTGATGGAAGTGAAAGGTGGACGTGGACAGGATTTGTGGTTGCCTCATCTTCTAGGCCATGAGGGCTCAGGTGAAGTATTGGATATTGGTGAAGGAGTTACCAAAGTACAACCTGGAGATAAGGTCATTATTGGATGGATAAAGTCAAGTGGACTTGATGCGGCGGGTGCGAAATACAGATGTGGAGAACTGGTCATAAATTCTGGCAAGGTAACTACTTTCAGTAATTACACAATTGTTTCGGAAAATCGAATCGTAAAAAAACCTGAAAATCTTCCGATGGATGTGGCGGTTCTCTTTGGTTGTGCCCTGCCAACTGGCTGTGGAATGGTGATAAATGATCTGAATCCAAATCCTGAGATGTCCGTAATGGTTCTTGGTCTTGGTGGAATCGGTTTAAGTGCATTGATGGTACTCAAGGCGCTCGGTTCAAAAAAAATAATTGTTGTTGATATATCCGAAGACAAGCTTTTACTGGCGAAAAAGATTGGTGCAACTCATGTCATTAACCCGACCTGCGAGAATATTGGGAAAATGATTAGTACATTGACAAATGGCGGTGTTGATGTTTGCATTGAATCTGGAGGGAGCGTAGAGAGCATCGAATTGGGATTTTCACTGATTAGAAAAGGTGGTGGCAGGCTTTTGTTTGCTTCTCACCCTCCAGAAGGTCAGATGATCCGGATTGCCCCCCATGAACTGATCAGCGGAAAGCAGATTGCGGGAAGTTGGGGTGGCAACTCGATGCCTGACAGAGATATACCGCGAATATACGAAATTCTAAAACAATCCGATATTTCACTTGATTGCCTGATAACAAAAAGATACCCGCTCGAGCAGATTAATGAAGCGATAGATGATTTAGAGACAGGAAATGTCTTTCGCCCTTTAATTGTCATGCGTCACGCTTAATTGAAAAACTGGTTATTTCCAGTTAAAATTCAAATACCATTTTGCCAATGCATTCAGATTTTACTATAGCAATGCAAACCGTTTAGACAAAATCAACTATAAATTCATCATGCAGGCATTCTAACACGTGATGATTAAAAAAACGAGGCCAAAATGGCGGAAATTAATAAATCAAAAAAAACTAAAGAACATCAGTACAATATCTTATTTGATGTTGTAAAAAAACACGGTATCAGCAAACTTGGACTAATGGTCAATGAGTCTTGGAATCAGGATCCCAAACATGCTCTTTTTATGCTAGCTCGATATAAATTTGTGGCCAAAATGTTGGAAGGGCGGCAATCTGTGCTGGAAGTTGGTTGTGCCGATGCCTTTGGTACTCGCTTAGTTCAGCAAACAGTTGGCAAAATAACTGCCGTTGATTTTGACCCTGTATTCATTGATGATGTGCAAGCCCGCCTTAATCCGGCATGGCCTATGGAATGTTTTGTTCACGATCTGTTGGCTAATCCAGTTTCAGGAGTATTTGATGCAGTTTATTGCATTGATGTTTTGGAGCACATCCATCCGAATAAAGAAAAGCAATTTATAGCAAATATGATATCGTCCCTGAATGAAAACGGTGTCATGATTATAGGAATGCCCTCCTTGGGGTCGCAAGCGTATGCTTCTCCGCAAAGTAAGGCCGGCCATGTGAACTGTAAGTCGGGAGAAGACTTCAAATCATTTCTCAAGCTATACTTCCACAATGTTTTTGTCTTTTCTATGAACGATGAAACCATCCATACTGGTTTTTACCCAATGGCGCATTACTTCATAGGTATATGTTGTGGTAAGAAACTAGCAAATAGTAAATAAATTAATGGCAAAGCATATTATCAATAAATCCCCAGTGTTGATTGTCGGCGCTAATGGAACTATTGGACATAGCTTGGTGACTGCTTTCAAAACTGCAGAAAAAACAGTTTGTCTAACGACGCATCATCGTGGTCTGGTTAACGGACATAGGTTATTCCTTGATTTATCTGAAGATATCAGCACCTGGTCACTGCCGTCAGCGCAAATTAGCACAGCCATTCTTTGTGCGGCTGTTACCTCACAGGAAAAGTGTCGTTTGGAACCCGAATACAGCAGGCGTGTCAATGTTGTGGGTACAATTGCATTGGCAAAGCGACTTGTTGATTCAGGTGTTTTTGTGATATTTTTCTCCACAAATTTGGTATTTGATGGAAAGAAACCTTTTACTAAAGCAAATGATCCTGTAAATCCACAAAACAATTACGGACGACAGAAGGCGGAAGCGGAAGCGGAGTTATTAAAATTAGGGAATAAAGTTTCAGTAGTTCGATTCAGCAAAGTTTTTAGCCCGGATATGCCACTTTCCCAGGGTTGGATTAGGGATTTGAAAGCCGGGAAAGAGATTCATCCTTTCTCGGATATGGTAATGTCCCCGATTCCACTTGCTTTTGCGGTGGATGTTTTATTAAAGGTGGTGGGAAAACGAATTTCTGGTATTACACAGGTTTCAGCCGAAAAGGATATAAGTTATGCCGAAGCGGCCATGCGTATTGCCAGAAGACTGGGTCTTAATGAAGAACTAATAAAGCCAATTTCATATCATAAATCAGGAATAGAATTTGCGCCTTTGCATACCACTCTTGATGTAAGCCGTCTGCAGTCAGAATTAGGGATGATTCTCCCGGATGTCTATGAAACTGTAACAGAGTGTTCAAACATTAGGCTTAATTAGTGCTTGAACGAAACGGCATATTCTCAAAAAAACATCCATGCAATAGACCGGATTTTGCTCCAACTTCAAGTGCGAATCCATATGCTTCCGCCAGTTCTCAAATTTTATCATCAGGGTACCAATGCTAAGAAAAA
>CAIQLG010000364.1 GCA_903872565.1 uncultured Lentisphaerota bacterium
CGGAGGCTGCGGCGACACACTGGCGGCCTTGCGCGGCACGGAGCAGCTGCTCTTTGACTGCATCGAACGTCCCTCGCAGGTGCGTGCCGCTGAAGAGTTTTTAATGGATATGTGGTGCAAACATTACGACACGCTTTATGAGATCATCCATGAGGCGGACGAAGGCTCCACCTGCTGGTTCGATCTCTGGTCGCCTGGCAAATTCTACGCGGCGCAGAATGATTTCGCATACAACATCTCTCCGCAGATGTATCGGGAGCTGTTTCTGCCGGTGATTGAAAAACAAAGCCGCTTCCTTACGCATAGCGTCTACCATGTCGACGGCGTAAATAACTTCGTGCATGTCGATGCGTTGCTGGAATTGCCGCGCGTCCAGGCGTACCAGATTCTTCCGGGGGCGGGCAAGCCGAACGCCCTGGCGTATATGGACACGCTGAAAAAAGTCCAGGAAGCCGGACGAAACCTCTGGATATCCCTGCCAATAGGAGATGTCCGGTCGGCGCTGGAAAAACTCTCGGCCAGGGGATTGTATATTCAAACTTCGGCGGAATCGGAAGATGAGGCGAAGGAATTATTGGAAAACGCGGAACGCTGGTCGGTGAACCGCGGATAAGATTTATTGAGGCGATTTCAAATTTACGAAACAATCGTAACGTATTAACGTGTTAAAATATAAGGAAGCTCATATGAAGAAGACTTTGAACAAGCTCAATCTCGGGATCGTTGGCGCATGCGGACGCGGCGCCAGTTTCAAATCGGCATGCGACGCACTTAAGAAAAATGTGGCCATTCATGCTGTCTGTGACATAAACAAAAATGAACTGTCCGCCGCAAGTGAAAGGCTTGGGGCGCGCGAACAATACACAGACTTCGGCGAAATGCTGGAGAAGTCCAAGGTGGATGCAGTAATCATCGGCACACCGATGCATTTCCATGTTCCACAGGCGGTAGCGGCGCTGGAACGCAATGTGCATGTGCTGTCGGAAGTGACCGCCGGTGTTTCCGTTGCTGAATGCCGTCAGCTCGTTGCCGCCTGTAAAAGCAGCCGGGGCATCTACATGATGGCTGAAAACTACACCTACATGCAGCCGAACGTAATAGTGCGTGAAATGGTGCGAAGAGGTCTGTTCGGCAAAACCTACTATGCCGAAGGCGAATATATCCACGAACTGAAGGAATTGAATGAAAAAACCGTATGGCGTCGGAAATGGCAGACCGGAGTAAACGGCATCACCTATGGAACGCACAGCCTTGGTCCAATCTTGCAATGGATGCCGGGAGACCGCGTTGTGTCCGTCAGCGGCGCAGGTTCCGGCCATCACTATCGCGACCCGCGCGGCAACGAATACGAGAACGAGGATTCATGCGTAATGCTATGCAAAATGGCTTCCGGCGGTCTTGTCAAGATAAGGGTTGACATGCTTTCAGACCGCCCGCACGCCATGACAAATTATCAGCTCCAGGGAACCAACGCCTCCTATGAGTCAGCCCGCGCAGACGGCGAGAAAAACAAAATCTGGCTGCGCAGCCATTGCAAAAACATGCATGAGTGGTTGAACATGGATGACATGAAGGATGAGTTCCTTCCAGACTTCTGGAAGGAAAACATGGAACGTGGCAAGGCTGCCGGACACGGTGGTGGCGACTTCTTCGAAATCCTGGATTTCGTTGATGCCATAAATGGGACTCGCCCAAATCCTATCGGCATCCACGAAGCGATGGACATGACGTTGCCGGGACTGGTCAGCCAGCAGTCAATTGAGCAAGGTTCGGCCTGGCTCCAGGTGCCAGATTCCCGGGAATGGTAATCGCGGATACGGGCGTTCGCAGCAAGGAGCAGATATGCATCAAAAACGTGAAGGCAAGTGGCACTTCCTAAAATGGGCCATTCCTGTGGCACTGGTTCTTATCGCTGTATGGGGTCTCCGGATCACATTCGGGCGACCAACGTTTGATGCAGACAAGGTGGCACAGGCGGAAACACGGATGTGGCAATCCTACTATTCAGGAGACAAAATCCAATTGGGTTTACAGTTGATTGCACTCCTGCGCAATCAGCACAGTCTATCGTTGTGGGAAGCCAAGGAAATAGGAGAACTACTTGCCAGTTCCACCATGAAATTCCGATCGGCCAGCGGTGATTATGAAAGGGTTGCTCTGCCGGATCTGGCAAAGGCCTATGTCCTCATCAAGCAAGCCACAGGTGCCCCCTTTGATCCCGATAAAGCCGCCCGGGCTGAACTGGCGTGGTGGGTTGCCCGTCGCACGCCAGGTCAGGATTCTGGAGAACAAGTGGGAGAGAAGATCGCAGAATTATATGCTGTCCTCTACGGCCGCGCATGTCCTGCATTCTACAATGCTGGACTGCTCAGGGCGCAGGCCGCAAAAATGCGGGATTCTGGTTCGAGAGGAGAGGGCGCGGACTGGATACAAATTGAAGTTCTCCTACGAAAGTCCTACCACGAGCTGAAGAAAGGGATATGAAAAACTGTCCGGAAAGGTTGGTACGCCCGTAGGATTTGAACCCCAAACCTTCCCGAGGCGCTTGTCGCGCTCGGGACGCTCTATCCAAGTAACCTGCAGGGGCGGGACATCTTGTTGCAGGGGAAAGAGTGGTACGCCCGTAGGGATTTGAACCCCAAACCTTCCCGAGGCGCTTGTCGCGCTCGGGACGCTCTATCCAAGTAACCTGCAGGGGCGGGACATCTTGTTGCAGTGGAAAGATTGGTACGCCCGTAGGGATTTGAACCCCAAACCTTCTGGTCCGTAGCCAGAAAAAGCACCCCTTGACAACCTATGCTTAGAGCTAAGTCAAACTTGCTCTAACACCTTATAACAGCATTTATATGTAGCAAATTCTGTAGCAAGTTTTTCGCTCTTTTTTAGCTGTTTTATTCATAATAATCATATGATAACACCAGTGTAACAGGCTTTCAAGTCTATCTTAAATTAATCGTCATATTTTACCCCTCCCCTGCCCTCTCCTCCCCCTATTACCTAAAAAAGGCGGGCTCCGGACAAACCCGCGCCAGGCCACCTTTGTCGAAGAAATGTGCAACATTACTCTTCATAGACTACCGCACAGTACCTGTCCCACTTGGATTTGAATTCCTGAGTGCTCCAGCCACACAGCGGCGAGGCCAGGATGTCGGGGTCGTTCACGTAGATGGTGTCGTCGGAATAGCCGTATACCACGGCCATGTGTGCCATCCCTGTTCTAACAACCAGATAATGATACAATAAGACTCACCTTAACCAGGTGACACTTCATATATGGTTCTTTAATAATTCCTAAGGAGTTTTTAAGGACTAACAAAGACAGGAGTGTCACATATGACTAAGAAGAAAAA
>CAIQLG010000365.1 GCA_903872565.1 uncultured Lentisphaerota bacterium
GACTACTGAAGCCGCTCAAAAGGCTGAACGGGAAAAGCAGAAGGCGACGGACAGTGCCGCGAAGCTCGAGAAGGAACGCCAGGAGCTTTGGGATGCAGCTGCGAAATTCGCAAATCAGGCGCTTACGGACAAATCAAACTTTGATATGGCCATCGCAGGTTTCGAAAAAATAAAAATCAACTGCAAGGGGACTAAATTCGAGGCAATGGCAGATACGGAAATTGCGAAACTTGCAAAAGCAAAGAAAGATGTTGACGAGGAAAAACTCAGAAAAGCAGATGAGGAGAAACGTGTCGCCGCTGATGCCGCGAAAAAAGTAGAGGAGAATGTAAAGACGGAAGAAGAACACGCTAAAGCTGTGAACTCCAACGAAAAAAACACGACTGAAGTCGTGAACTCCAACGAGGAACCCACCAAACTCCAGCCACCGTCCGAGGCGGACATAAAGGCAGCCCGGATAAAAATCCGCGACACTTTCAAAGATGATTTTGCTAAAAAGAAAGACGAGGACAAGCTGGCGTTCTCTAAGAGCCTGCGGGAGGCTGCCGCTACCGAAAAGGATACCGCCCAGAAATATGCGTTGTTTATGGAAGCCATTGCTCTGGCCACCGATGCCGGAAATGTGGATGAGGCGTTTGCCGCCGTCACGGAACTGTGTGTTGTCTTCGATGCAGTGTCATCAAAGGAGAAAGGGATAGTTCTTGCGAATTTCGCAAAAAAAGCATCGAAGCCTGACGATTTCAAAATTCTGGTTGACAGGTATCTTACCGTGGTCAACGAGGCGATGGGGGACTCCGATCCTGTTGCCGCATCTGACCTGCTGAAGGACTGCAAGCCTCTCGCCACCAAGGCGAAGGACAAGGGATTGACGAGTCTTCTTTCTGACAAGGCGAAAGAGATTGCCGCATTGGCGGCGGAGATAAAAAAACTCAAACCATCTTTTGACAAGCTCAAGGAATCACCCGATGATCCCGAGGCCAATCTTGTGGTCGGCCGTTATGAGTGTTTCGTGAGAGGCGACTGGGAAAAAGGACTGCCAATGTTGGCGAAGAGCTCCGATGAGACACTTAAGAGTGCCGTGACACTGGACTTGGAGGCGACCGAAGCGGATCAGATCGCCAAGGCTGCGGATGCCTGGTGGGCAGCCGCCGACAAGGAGAAGGCACCTGCTGCGAAAGTCGCAATGAAGGCGCATGCCTCCGATCTTTATGGGAAGGCGATAGCCAATCTCTCCGGCATTGCGAAGGTGACTGCGGAGAAGCGCATTGCGCAGTCCGCCGCAGAAGCCGAGGCGTCCGGGATTAAGCTGAGATCAAAACAGGGTGGTGAATATCTGATTGTTGACTTGTCGAGCCGCAAGCTGATATATTCCGCTTTTGCTCCGGTGGGTCTGCTAACGAAGGACAGTTTCAAGACAGACAAGCTGGTGATGCGGCGTGTTCCCGCTGGGGACTTTATGATGGGTGAGACTAATAATGGTCACAAGGTCAAACTGACCAAAGACCTTTATGTTGGAGTCTTCGAGGTTACGCAAGGACAGTGGGAGAAGATAATGGGTAGCAACCCGAGCAGATTCAAGAACGTCGGAAAAGGTGCTCCGGTTGAGGGTGTGTCGTGGGACGACTGTCAAGATTTCATTAAAAAGTTGAACAGCAAATCCGCTCAGGCGTTTCGTCTTCCTACTGAGGCGGAGTGGGAATATGCCTGTCGCGCTGGCACCAAGGGAGATATATACGGGGAAAACATGGACGAACTTGGGTGGTATGGCAAAAATAGTGAACGCACAACACACGAGGTCGGGAAGAAGAAACCGAATGATTGGGGACTCTACGATACTCTGGGGAATGTTTGGGAATGGTGTTCTGACTGGCTTGTAGACCATCCTGGAGGTAAAAAAGTAATCGACCCAACCGGACCAACTGATGTCGCTCAAGGTTCGTTCCGAGTGTTCTGTGGTGGTAGCTATGCCTACGATGCTGGGCGCTGTAGATCTATTGACCGCGGCGGGGACTTGCCGGGCAATCGCCCCGGCATAGGCCTCGGCTTCCGGCTCGCCTTGCCCGTTCAATAGCTCTTGAGGACTGAGTTATTTAGGAATTGGTGTTTGTGAAAATCTTAGTTTATGGTATTTGAAAGGTTATATAACGGTCTGGATATATATGCGAATTCCGCAAAAAAAACAGATTGTCTGCGGAGTGATATGCAGAAATCATATAATAACTTGTTTTAAAATAAATAATCGGATCTCAAATGTTTATCCAAATGCTTATCAATAATCTTAGAGCAATATCATCTCAGATTCAACCGATCTTAAAGGAGAACCAGTTGAAAGAGATTATTGAGAATGCTGTAACAAACGATTTCACAAAAGATACTAAATCAAAATATCCATATTTAACAAACAAAAACATGAGTTGCGATTTAAAGTTAAGAGAACGTGCCGGTGGTGCAATATCTTGGGTTGAATTTAAAAAAAACATAACGCTATTGCCAATAGGCTCATGTAAAATAATTTATGAGATGAACAAACTGATTTTTTTAGATATTGCAAGGCTGATTGTCGGGGTGAACAATCAATCCGACGTTAGGTTAATTGTCGCTAATATCAACAGGGAATTGATCACTGATTATTATCGTATCAATCCTGATCAAATTATTGAAACATTATTTACTGCTGAAGATATTTTACCTGTTTCAAAGAATAGAATGAAATTTGTAGAAATGAAATTAGAAGCCAAGATCAAAATGCATTTCCTCAATTTCTGTGGTGGCTATTTGATGGTCGCACAAATATTAGATGGTTATGCTAGCATAAATATCTATAAAAATCTAGAAAACAAAGACTTGGAAGGTGAATGCCAAAAGAAATCTTATGTTGAAGTCGATGACAATAACAAGCAAGTTTTCTTCAGAAAATATTTTCCAGCAAGCTAACTCAAACCCAAACAAGGCCACGGACGGCTTGTGTTACTGGATACTACAGATAATCCCGTTGATATCTGGAATATTGTAGAGCAATATGTGCCGAGGAGGAATTGATATGAAGCAAAAAAGTAAAATAAATAAGGCATGTATGATCAACCTTACAGAAGCTCAATTTAATGAAAAGGTTATAGCTCTTCTCAAGAAAAAGAGTGTTATATTACGCCAAACAAAAAGCGCAGATAAGAATTCTACCATTTTGAATAATAGTCTTTTTATAGATATTGCCAGACAGGGCAATCATAAGCCAGACTTCATTTGTGATTCATTGCGAATTCCATTTGAGCTGAAAAGTCCACAAGAACTCTACGGAAAAGGCCGTGAAAGCTGCGCTCATCTCTGTTCATACTTGTTTCAGACTATTTATGGACAATGTTTTAGTTACGCTGATCTTTACCGTCCATGCGAAAATGAAAAAGATTTGACGATTATTCTTGTTGTGCCCAATCTGTTTTATTTGCGAGATGGAACTGTATATCAGATCGCAGATATTTATTTACGAGTCCTCAACTGCCATTGTATTTATCTTCAAGAAATGGGACTGGTGAGCGTAACTTTTCAGCCTCCAGATTTTACCACGGCAGACAGTAGCGGACTGTTTGGAACATTAGGGGAGAGCTCGGATATTCTTTTAACGAACATTAAATACATGCCGAAAAAACAAAATCAGCCAACCACTAAATAGAGAAGGCTGATTTGAGACGTTAGTCTAAAGGAAAACAATATAATGGAGACGAAAATAATGCCCAGGATCAGCCATATCAAAATCGGCGGCTTAAGGCTGGCTTTCATCTGTGTATGAACGGGATCCAGCCGAGGAGCATAAGCACCAGAACAATCAGGAAACTGGCGCACCCCTTATCTATGACGGCAAGGGGCGGAAGAAGAATGCAAAGATGGAGCGTGGGACGGTCAGACTGAATCTTGCTAGATTCTAAACGTCATGACTGGATCTGATTCACCTAGGCAATATATTCTACGAGACAATGAGTTGTCTGTCCGGCCACTGTATTTCCGAGCATTTTAGAGGCTGAGACACGTAGGCTTCCAAGCTTGCCCATCCCTCGTCAAGATATAGTCTGTTCCGGTTGCATTTTGCAACAATACAACGTCTTCTGTGGGCTTTCAGACACAAACCAAGGAGAACTCTTGCACAGTATAGTGTTTCTGCAATGTTCAGGGAGAACCAGTCGCCGGTAACTGCGACCCGTCCAATGTTTACACCGGTGACCAAGCTATGGGACACTGCCATCATCTCATTCAGTTTCAAACCTGGTACTGCTTCCTCCTGCATCTTTTCCTTCTTAATTACCTTCTTATACCAATAGGGAAGGCGATATCGAAGCAAATTGTATAGGATAAGTATGAGCGATGTTACCGCTGGAGTCACTGCCTGTCCCACTAAATGTCGCAAATTCAGACTTCCTGATCCGCCCTAATTCTGTATTCTGTGTAACTACCTTAAATTCAATCTGTTAATTCCAGTTCTGGCGTGTCAGCTCTTTTTTGCAAGTGGAAAAAAGGGATGTACCTTTCCTTAAAAAAACAACGC
>CAIQLG010000366.1 GCA_903872565.1 uncultured Lentisphaerota bacterium
CCTATGGAGTCAATCTCTTTCATTAGCGCGCTAATTGCGCTTCTCTGGAGGCTACCCTTTACATTCATTCCCGGTATCCAGTCCATCTCGAGGCCTATGATGAGCTTCTGCCCATCTCGCTGAGCTTTACGAGCAAGAACTATCAGCGCCCCGACCGCGCCGTCTGCTTCGAATTGGTTGAGATTCTTTTTTAATGTATCGGCCCTGTCCCTGCTTTCCTGTGGTAGGCCATCCCCGGCCGGGCCCTCAACCATTTCTATGGCTCTCTTCGCCCTGCGTGCAATCTCAGCCGTCGACATCTTCTTGTAGAGAGTTTCGATATTTGCAGCAGCTTCGGAACCAAATTGGGATGGCATTGAATTAATAAGCTTATTTACGGAGTCTAAAAATTTTGCTGCTTCATTATTCAGTGAGGGTCCCACTATTTCAAAGAGTTGAGTTGCCTTTTGTGCAATATCAGGTTTTAGCTGCGGCGTCTCTTCTGACACTTGCGTTGTGGTTTCATCTTTAGTCTCGCCAGCATCTTGCCCCTCGATCAAACTGATGTTGAAAGTCCCAGGCCCGTAACGTCCTTCCAGATCGCTCTTGATCTTCTCTATGCTGGACATGCTCCGAGTAATCGCCCGTTCCAGATAAGTTCTGGCTGTGCCCCTCGCATATATATTAACCTTGGGGCCGGCTTTATAACACATGGTATGCAAAATCTTGTCAACTATAGCTTGGGCTTCCGCAGAGGAATTCACATTCGCTGAAAATCTACTCGCCAGGTCATTATCAGCCTCTCTTTCGGGGAAATTAACGACTACCGTATTATCAGGGGATTGAACATATCTATTCAGAACTTTATTCCTTCCAAGCCATGCCTTCTTGAAATTTACTATATCTTTTTTATTCATGATATAAAAATCAGTTATTTCATTTAAAACTTGTTTCGAAAAGCTGTCATTCTCCAATCCCAGTAGCAGGCTCTTAAATTCTTCAACGGCAATTTTGTCCTCTAAGAAATTCTTAATCCCGGCTCGTAACGCTCGGAAAAACTCTTCCCCTGCTTCCGGACTTTTTGGAAATGCCCTATTGATTCGCATAGCTATTTCTATCTGGCCCAAGTCTTCGTAATAATCCGGAGCTAAGTAATATAATAACGTATGATGTATCCAGGAATTCCTGAATGTAACACTGCTCCGCGTTGCACTTTCTTCGGTAACATGCTCATGCGTAACGGAGGCATCTGCAGGGTAGACGAAGGAAAGATAGAAGCCCAAGTTTCTCACCTGCAAGCCAAAGAACTCGTCTTCCCCGTAATTTGGCCAAAATGGTGCAAAAGGCACCGCCCGCACAATTTCAGCTCTTGTCGCCACGACCATGCCGACAGCTATGTTCGTAACCATTGTTTCTATTGAAACAGCGTGTTTGGAAAACCACATCTTCGGCCTGTCGAGCGCTCCTGTTTCCCCATCATAAGTGATGGCCTGCGTTACCCCTATTTCTGGATGTTTTTCCAGAGACTCCAACATCGCAGGTATTGTTCGCGCAGACAAACGCACATCATCATCCAGAAATATAATATATTTTCCTTTTGACTCGCTCGAACCCAGATTTCGATCAGCTGCTATACTATTATTTTTTGAATTAATTAGTTTAACTGGGAA
>CAIQLG010000367.1 GCA_903872565.1 uncultured Lentisphaerota bacterium
CGCTGTCGGCTTGTGGCCCGCGAGGCCGATCAATGGGGTGGTGGTCTCCGCATCGTCGCCCGCCACCGGTACCCGCAATTCCAGACTCCAGTACCCATCGCCCACATACCCGGCCGCCTGGGTGCCCGAGTTCCAGGCTATAGCAGTGCCCTTCTTGCGATCCGCATCCACGAACACGCCGTTCGGTCCGAATGCGATCTGATAGTACGAGTGCCGCTGGGTCTCGATGTTCAAATCAATGTTGTCTCCGTCCCATACGGCCGGATTGTTATGTTCATGGGTACTGATGTTCAGTCCCTTGATATCCGGCTCTTCACAGCGGATGCCGAAATAGACAGCCTTGTCATCACACCAGGCGACGCGGAACGTCGTCGTCAACCCGTTGGTCGGCACCTGGCCGGTCTTGAGGTCGACCAGGGAATACTCTGGCAAATCCTTCCAAAACGCCTTGTCCAGTTTGCCGTCCAGTTTGCCCGGTGGCTTGCCGCAGGATGGCGCCGTGAATTGCAGATCCTTGTTCCGCCCCTTGGCCAGTTTGGCCATCCGCTTCGTCATCGGCGCACAGTAGTCCACCACGAGCGCAATGCGTTTTCCATACACCGTGTCCCCGGCGGCTTTCCGGGCGGTGTCCAGCAGTTCCAAGGCCTTGCTGATCGGTGCCGCGTCAGTGGACATCTTCGTCCAATTCGCCTCGGAATAATCGATGAAGGCTTTCATCTCTTTTGCCGCCGGTCCATAAAACTTCTCGTAGTACTCGTTCAGCAGCGCCTCGATGTCCTGATCCGCGTCCCAGTAAAACCGCGTTGTCACGTACATGTTCAGATGGTTGAACCCCGGCGCGTGCATGTCGCCACGCTTCTGATAGTCAACACCGCAACCCGCATCGGTCAATTCGATGAAATCGCCTTGTGAACGTCCCTTCAACGAATGCAGATCTTCGGCGATCGCGTGGGGAAAATAGGCCGGCAAATTCCCTTCGCCTGAAAGATAATGGCAGTAAATATAAAGATTTCCCGGAGCCAGCTTGTCCAGCCATCCCTTGCGGAGATCCAGCCAGTGGGCATGCACTTCAGGATCGTTGAAATAACAGCGGGGCTGGACAATCCCCACCATCACATTGGGACTGAACTTGGCGATATTTTCCGGCGGCAAGCTATACGAGCCATATGCTTGGCTGACTAATTTCTGGTCCGGGTGCGTCTTGTACAGCTCCCGGGCCACTCGCTCGGTAAATCCCCACACATAATCCGACATATCGCCCTCTGTACCTCGTTCCTCCTTGTTTTTACCTTTGCACAGGTCGCACTGGCACATGTTGCCGGTACACAGGTCTAACCCGCACACGCCGCCGAACAAAACCTCGTTGCCCGGCCAGATGGAGAGATACTTCAGGTCGGGATAGATATCGAACACAGTGCGCGCGTATTTTACCGTGTAATCGACCAACTCCTGAGACGAGAAACAGGCGTGAGAACCATAAGTGTTGTTAAGATGGTTGGCATAAAACTCCGGATGTGCCTGTTTGACCTCTGCCCGTCCGAGCACATTGGCCAACCCATGCGAACCCGGAATGCCCAGAGTGGCGTCCACGCCGCTGCGCAGCTTATACATCATGCCATCCCAGTTTGCGTCGATAAAACTGGGATTGTCTATATGCCGAAAGGAAAAATCAGGCTTGACGGTCTTGTCAACGGGGGGCAGAGTGAGGGTGTTAAACTTGGGAATGATTTCACCCAGGTCGCAGGGCATGTACCAGCGCACGCCCAAACCGCGCAGGAAATCGTACACGGCATTCAGCGAACCTCGCTCGTCAAGTTCCCACAGGCCGACGGCCGGACTGTAGCCCCTATAGTTGGCTCCACGCATTGAATTTAAGGGATTCCCCCAGTGTTCGCCGGTGCGCGCGTCCCATGCCTTGAGCGCCTGCGGATCGGGATATCTGTGATCGGCATATTCGGACAGGACGAAGTCCTTGTCATGCCCTAAAAGCACAAGATAATCCTTTCCCGAGAGCATCCGGAAGGCGCCGTATTTTAACCCTTCGTCTAAAATGTTGAGCTTGTCCGTATATTCGCTCCGGCCCACGTAGATGTGCGCAGGCACGTCCGAACCCGGTGCGTTCGTGATCGCCAGCTTCGCTCCGGATATCTTTTCGAGGTAGGTCTGGAGTTCCGCAGAGGCCAGTTTGACCGCCCTGGCGGGACTGTCGGAGATCACAATGTCGGCGCAAGGCTTCCCATTCTTGACCAGATACGCTTCGCCGAAAACCAGACGGGAGGACAGCAAGGCTACGCTTCCCAGTATCGGGAGAAGGATACCTTTTAGTGAGATGATGCGGTTAATGTTGTTCATTCCATAATTCCTTTCATGTTCCTGAATCCATGACGGCCTTTTTGTCCATCAATTCTTATTTCATTTTAACATTTTAAACATACTTCCCAATGGCTTTCCTACCATCCCGACGAACCATTTCCGATGTTTTTCCTTGTCTTACCTCCTTTCCGATTTTCAAATCTCTTCACGAGCGCGCCCGCAAGCGAAAGAGGTTTAGGACTCTGAGTTCCAATGGCATGGGAGCAAGGTCTCCGGCTTCTCCCATAGCCTGTAGGGGATCAGCCTGGTTCCTGGCGTATCCTCTCCGGCGGAGATATGCTCAAAGGCATCCCAGGCGGCCTCGCCCATCTCGAATTCCTGCTCAACGTAGAGGCGGTCGCATCTGACTTTGTTGCGGTAGCTGTTGCAGGAGAAACGCTGGTTGGCGATGGAATAGACAGCCATGTCGAAGTCTGTCCCTGCGCGGAGGCCGATGTTTTGCAGTTCATCAAGTAAAAGATTCGAGAGGCATTCGTTGTCCACGAGGAAGGCGTCCCAGCGCGGGGTTTCCCGCAACATGCCCTGTATCTGCCGCGAGAAGCTCTTGCCGGGCATGAGTATTGTGCCTGACAGTTGGCCGATGCGGGCGGCGCATTCGGAGGAGAAGGCTTTGGCTGCGATTTTTGAGGAGCGCTCCATCCCCAGCACGGCGAGCAGCCTGACCCGGTTCCGAGCGGCAAAGTGCTCGATGGCATTTTTGACCATCTTCTCGTGATCAGACCTGACGAGTCTGAACTGCTGGGTATATGGACCATCATCCATTCCGTCCACGACCACCACTGGGATATCCGCAGCCAGCCGCGCCAGCGATGGAGCCAGTTCGTCCCGGATGACGATCAGTCCGTCTACCCGCCGCGACTCGATGGTGCGGGCGCATTTCTCCAGTTCGCTGGCGAAGAAGAGTGTCAGGTTGAAATCGGTTTGAGTGGCTTTGCGGGAGATCCCTTGGACGATGGCCATGGTGTGCTGTGATGCGAACATGTGTTCGGATGCCAGTGAAATGGCGACGTTGTAGCTTCGCCCAGATGACAGGGTTTTCCCTGCGAACGACGGTTTGTAGCCAAGTTCCGCAGCGATTCTGGCGATGCGTTCCCGGGTCTCCGGTTTGATACGATGGGCATCGGTGGAGGAGAGGGCGTATGATACGCTCGCCCCGCTGACTCCAGCCAATTTTGCGATGTCGCCACGAGACACACGGTTCCTCGACGATATTTTATCGGTAAGCATATTACTCCGTATATAAAATTTGAATTATAGTTTACACGGTAAATAATATTTGATAAACGGAGTTTTGTCAAGCGAGATTAATTTTAATTTACAAATTTTTCCCATATACCAAAATGCGATATCGGACAGATTGCCAGCTCCGTAGCAGCGGACACGGTGTTCGATCTCGTTGCCAAAGAGCACGTTGCTGGTACAAATTCAGTAAACCCCCATCCTCTTACTAATTCAATCGTATAGGAAATTGTATTTTTCTAAGGAACGCTGGCAATCCCGACGCACTCCGTGGCCGGGATCTCGTGGCTCTGCCGACACTATTGAATAAATGCCACCAACATCGTAGCTCCCGGCCCCAAAGGGCGTCGGGAGTGGTGGCGTTCTGAAAAAGTTCCAGCGCAGCCGGTTAATTCAACCGCAATGCCCCCAATATGGGGGGTGGCTACATCATTTGATCCGCTGTTTGTAGTCACGACCTCGAGTTTGATAGATAGCGCTGGGATACCATAGATATATTCCTCCGAGGGGTTGAAATCCGGATGATTTCATATACAATATCCTCATGCAGGAACATGAATTCTGCTAGGTTAAACGACTGGGCTGCAGAAGTAACACGGGTATTCTTGCCTGTAGTTTTTCGATTTGCAGGTAAGAATACCAGCATTACTAGTTTTAGCTTATTGGTATTCTGTAGAAACATTAATATATCAACAAACCAGGAGTTTTTTCATGAGAAAGAAACTTGAAGGTTATCTTGCCATATTTTGTGCATTTGTCGTAGGTGCGCTTCTTGCCGGATTCATCTTGGTGAGATACCACACTATGGCATTGCTGGAACAAGTGTACATCCGTAGCAATGCGATGGAGGCTTACAAGGCTGTTGCAACACTCGAACTTATCAGACAGAAAAAAGTTGAGAATGCGGTGGACTTTCTCGAGTGGCAGGCTGATGACGGGTTAATGGGACTTTCTGAGTACATTAAAAATCCAAGGAAGCAGAAAAAACTTGATAACTTTGCCCTACAAACGATTGCGAAGTCTAAGGAATACAGGGAAAGATATCCTCGCCAGACGAGCTCAAAAAGTACAGATTCCACCATAAAATGTGTACTGAATACGGATACAACTAAGAAAAAACCGCTTTTCTTGGAGGATTTGAAAAAAACTGGCCCCGCCCCGAATTGAATGGGATTTTTCGACAGGTCGTAGGCCGGTGTCTCGACCTGTCCCTCATAGTCACACGAATGTGGGACGGCGTGGGATGAGACCCGGCATGTCTGGCTTTGTCAAAGCCAGACCTACTTTTTGGAATTACGATTACGTATGACAAGTTTGCCGTAGTAGGCCGGCGTCTCGATGAGACCCGGCATGTCTGGCTTTGTCAA